>NZ_JBSSEF010000025.1:0-43511 GCF_054061455.1 Thermostichus sp. OS-CIW-20 | reverse complement strand
GTGAAGACTTCTTTACTACTGATCAATCCATCCTCCTTCCGAAGTTGGTTTGCTAAGTGCTGCTATTGTACCCCTTGAGCCCTTAACAGGCTGTAGTGGTGGCAGTGGAAAATCACCGGCTCGCCAAAGAGAGAAATGAGCTTGCGCTCGCGGTCAAGGCGTAGATGCTCCAACATAGGTGGCTTGAGCTCGAGGCGATAGGAAGGGGCAACAGTTGACGACTTCTACAACCTTAGCCTTTAGCTAGGCAAGGCAATAGGCAAGCGCTCTACCCCCAATACCTCAGATACCGCTTTGTGGAGAATGCGGAGCTCCTGGGGGTTTAGGGTGCCTTTTTCTAGGCGGATGCGGTCAATGCCCGTTTTTAGGGACAAGCGCAGCATGACAAAGTTGGGATCCGGAGCGTAGCGCTTGGCGTAGCTAATCAAAGCCTGAGCAGTGGATAGGGTGCCGTCTTGAACAGGAGGCAGCAGCGGTTTGCCGTCGATGAGGATAGCTTTGATCCGCTCTGAAATTGCTTTGAGGTCGGTGATGGAGCGGGTCAAAAACAAAACAAAGTAGGGACTTTTGGGGAAAGACTTCAGGATCACCCGCACATGAGATGAGCCCGTTGTGAGGTAATCCGTCTCCTCCTCAGGGCTGACCGTTTGGCAAAGGCGGTTGTTGGCTTGGAGCAAATCGCTGGCGTAGGTGCCCAAAAGTTACAGCGCCTGTTCTTCCTGGGCATCGCGGGCGTAAGTTACTTTGGCTACCGTTTTGCCATCCGTGACCCGCCCTACCAAGACGGCGATGAGGCCAGGGAGCCCAGGAATATGCTGCTCAATTACACTTTGCAGGGTGCGAATAGCCATGCTCCTCTCCGAGGTTAAGACTAGGTTCTTCGCTCATTGTAGCGATTAGGAAGCCTAACCCACGAACATTTACTGATATTGACGAAGCTTTCCGAGGAGGCTCAGCCCTCGCGCCACGGATCCCAGTTCTCATGAAATTTGCCTTCCAGGATGGCCTGGCGCATCTTTTGGGTGTAGCGCATCAGCTCCGTGATGTTGTGGATGGAAAGCAAGGTGTAGCCCAGGATCTCTTGGGCGCGGATGAGGTGGCATAAATAGGCGCGGCTGAAGTGGCGGCAGGTGTAGCAGGGACAGTCGGGATCGATGGGATCCAGGCTGCGGCGGTGTTCGGCGTTCTTGATGTTCCAGCGTTGGCCGCGGCTGATCACGGTGCCGTGGCGGGCATAGCGCGTGGGAATGACGCAGTCAAACAAGTCCACGCCGGCGGCCACGGCGGCCCGCATCTCGGCATAGGTGCCCACCCCCATGAGATAACGGGGGCGATCTGCCGGCAGTAGAGGGGCTGTTTGCCGCACAACGGCGTGCATAAACTCGACCGGCTCCCCCACACTCACCCCGCCAATGGCATAGCCCGGCAGATCCAACCGACAGACCTCTTCCACTGCCCGCCGGCGCAGCTCAGGGTAAACTCCCCCCTGCACAATGCCAAACAAAGCCTGATCTGAGCGGCGATGGGCTTCCACGCAGCGCTTCAGCCATTGAGTAGTCCGCCGCACCGCTGCCGCCACCGCCTCAGGGCTAGCAGGATAGGGCGGGCACTCGTCAAAGGCCATGATGATGTCTGCCCCCAGGGCATTTTGGATCTGGATAGACAGCTCCGGGGTGAAACGGATGAGACGGCCATCGCGGGGCGAGCGAAACGTTACCCCTTCCTCGTCGATTTGGCGGATGGCGCTGAGGCTGAAGACCTGAAAGCCGCCCGAATCCGTGAGGATGGGGCCCGGCCAAGCCATGAAGCGGTGCAGCCCCCCGGCCTCTTGGATGATGCTTTCGCCAGGCTGGAGGTGGAGGTGATAGGTGTTGCTGAGGATAATGTGGGCGCCGGTTTCCTTGAGTTGGGCAGGGGTGAGGGTTTTCACATTGGCCAAAGTCCCCACCGGCATGAAGCAGGGGGTGGGGATCTCCCCGTGGGGGGTAATGAAGTATCCTGCCCGCGCCTGGGTATTGGGACAAGTGCCCTCGCAAACAAAGGTAAAAGCTGCCAAAGTTAGCGCTCTGGATCCAGTGAGTGCGCAGCCGAGCTTAGCATAAGAGTAGGATCCCTTTGCAGAACCTGCCTCTGCCCTTGACAGGGATCCCTTTTCTTGGGCAGACTTATAGATCGCTGCGGAACTGGCGGAATGGTAGACGCGCTAGATTCAGGTTCTAGTGGCAGCAATGCCATCGGGGTTCAAGTCCCCGGTTCCGCACTCCTCCAAAATGGGTTTCAGGGGATACTGCCAGGTTGTCCGGCTTCACCTCCACTTCTAGAGGGTCAGCTCCTTTTCGATTTGGCCAAGCTTGATGCGGGCAAGGGCCAAGTTGCTTTTCTCTCGATCCAGAACCAGATAGAAAAACAAACCAGAGATGTGCTGGACTAGATGCATTAGGTGGTACTGAGTCTCCAGCAGGATAAGAATCTCCTCGATTTTGTCAGTAAGCTTAAGAGACTCAGCAGCTCGCATTTTGGCGCGAATTACTTCTGTATTTCCGGCGATTGCCAGCTCCAAGTTAGCTTCAGGAAAAGCGGGGCTGTTGGTGCCCTTATATCCCAAGCACATCCCAGTTTTCCAGTCCCCCAGCGCTACCCCCAGTGCTCCATCGATGCTCAGAGCTTTTACCAAACTGTCTTGGAGTTTTTGCATAACTGAGAGTATTCCCCCTTTACAAAGCTCGTCGCTCTATAGTAAGTCTTCCGTTGAGAAATTTCAACTCGAAGCTTGCTTAATTTGCAGGAGCTAGAGTAGCTGACGCAGGCATGGTGAAAATGTAGCGAACTGAACCAATGGGAAGCTGGTTTGGGGATCGGATCCCTGTAGCTTCCGGTGGAGAGGCCTGGAAGTTATGCTGGGGTTACCTCTTTTACCTTGAGACTATCGACCTCCGAGATCGGTGGATCGGGATCCCTTTCTCTCCGCTTAGTTTGACCTATGCCTAAGGCCCCCCTCCCTCCCAACGAAAAAGAGCGGCTGGCTGCCCTGCGGCAGTACCAGATTCTCGATACGGCACCTGAAACTGCCTTTGACGAGATCGTCCGCCTTGCCGCCTACATCTGCGGCACACCTATCTCTCTGGTGACTCTCATAGACGAACACCGCCAGTGGTTTAAAGCCAAATTCGGCGTCGATGTGCAGGAGACTCCCCGGGATGTGGCCTTTTGCGCCCACGCCATCTTGTCTCCCCAAGAGCCGCTGGTGGTGCCGGATGCCACTCAGGATCCCCGCTTTGCCGACAACCCTTTTGTTACCCAAGAGCCGCACATCCGCTTCTATGCTGGCATCCCTCTGGTAACTCCAGAAGGGCAGACCCTGGGCACGCTTTGCGTTGTCGATTATCAGCCTCGGCACCTGACCCCAGAACAACTGGAGCAATTACAAGCCCTGGCCCATCAGGTGGTGGCCCAACTGGAGCTGCGCCGTACTTTGAGGGAACTGGCTCAAACGCCTCTGCTGCCTAAGTCGGGGGATACTAAACCTGCCCGCAAAAACCGCTTTCTCCTCAAAGTTACCGCCGGTTTTGGCCTGGCTGCCTTGCTTTTGGGCGGGATCACCTACTCAGCTCAGCGGAATGCCTCTCAACTGCCGCAGCTTACAGAACGAGTGGCCCACACTCTAAAAGTGATCCAAAACTTGGAAGGATTGCTGGCGGAAACCCGCGCCGCCGAGGCCGGTCAATATGGTTATCTTCTGACCAATAATCCTCGCTATCTCAGTGAGTACCAAGCCAGCCGTGATGCCACCTCCACCCATCTGCGCTTGTTGAAAGAGCTCACTGCTGACAACCCCCTGCAGCAAGAGCGTCTGAAGCGCCTAGAGCTGCTGGAGCAACGGCTACGAGTCATCCAAGACTTGATCCGGCTGAGGGAGCAAGAGGGGCTACCTGCCGTTCAGGAAGCTCTAGAAAGCAGCGAAGGGCCAAGGTTGGTGGAGCAAATTGTCGAGTTGATTCGGGTGCTGCAGCAGGAGGAAAATCGCCTTCTGCAGCAACGCAATCAGGAACTGCAGTTAACCTGGGTTAGAACCAATCTCATTGCTTTTGGCGGGCTCATTTTTACTTACCTGGTTTTGGCCTCGGTTTACTTCCTCATCCGCCGGGAGACTGCCGAGCGAGAAGAGGCAGAGCGATCCCTTAGGCAAGAGCGGGACTTTACCAACGCAGTTATCGATACAGCAGGGGCGTTGGTGGTGGTTCTGGATCCTGAGGGACACATTTTGCGCTTCAACCGCGCTGCCGAGCAGCTTTCTGGCTACTCGCTGGCAGAGGTCAAGGGCCGGCTGCTGTGGGATTTGGGTTTGATCCCGCCGGAGGACGTGCCCAGTGTAAAGCAAGCTTTTGAACAGCTCAAGGGCAACTATTCCCTCTTTTTGAATCGCCATGAGAACTTTTGGCGCACCAAGCAAGGGGCACTGCGGCTGATTGCCTGGACCAATACCGCCTTAATCGGTGCCAACGGTGAGGCAGAGTTTCTCATGAGCACTGGCATCGACATCACCGACCGCAAGCTGGCGGAGCTGGCCTTGAAAGAAAGCGAAGAGCGCTACCGGGATCTCTTTGAAAATGCCACTGACCTCATCCAAAGCGTGGATGCTGAAGGGCACTTTTTATATGTCAACCGCGCTTGGAAAGAGACCTTGGGCTATGACGAAGCTCAAGTTTATCAAATGACCCTCTTCGACATTCTCCATCCCGACTGCCGAGAGCACTGCCAGGCTCTTTTCCAGAAGCTTCTAGCAGGGGAGAAACTGGAGAGGGTAGAGACAGCTTTCCTCACGGCCACTGGTGAAACTGTTTGGTTGGAGGGCAATGTCAACTGCCGCTTTGAAGATGGAGTGATGGTGGCTACGCGAGGCATCTTCCGCAACATTACCGAGCAGAAGAAAGCGGCAGAGGAATTGGAGCGGCAAAACCGCCGGGCTCAGTTGCTAGCCAATCTCAGCTTGAAGATCCGCGAATCTTTGGATATCGCCGAGATCCTAGAGACGGCGGTAACAGAAATCCAAGCCCTGCTCAAAGCCGACCGAGTCTTGGTCTACCGCTTCCAGCCGGATGGTTCTGGGATCATCTCCAACGAGAAAACCCAGCCGGGGATCCCCTCCTTGATGGGAGAGGTGATCGAGGATCGGTGTTTTCAGGAGAAATACGTCGAGCTCTACAGCCAGGGCCGCGTTCGCGCCGTCAGCAACGTGGAGACCGAAGGGCTGGAGCCCTGTTACCTGGAGCTGCTGCGAAAAATGCAGGTCAAGGCCAACCTGGTGGTGCCCCTATTGATGGAGCAGCGGCTGTGGGGGCTGTTGCTGGCTCACCAGTGCTCGGCACCCCGCCAGTGGCAGCCGTTTGAGATTGAGCTGTTGGCGCAACTGGCTAACCAAATTGGCATTGCCCTCACCCAAGCAGCCCTTTTGGAGCGGGAGAGAAAGCGCAGCCTCGAGCTAGAACAAGCCCGCAAAGCGGCAGAGCAAGCTGCCCAGGCCAAAAGCAGCTTCTTAGCCACCATGAGCCACGAGATCCGCACTCCCATGAACGCGGTGTTGGGGATGACGGGCCTGCTGCTGGAGACGCCCCTTACCCCAGAGCAGCGGGATTTTGTGGAGACTATCCGCGTCAGTGGCGACGCGCTGCTGACTCTCATCAACGACATCCTGGACTTCTCCAAATTGGAGGCCGGGGAAATGGAGCTGGAGATCCTGGATTTCGATCTCCGCTCGTGTCTGGAAGAGGTGGCGGATCTGTTTGCCCCCACTGCCCACGCCAAGGGCCTGGAGCTGGCGGTGCTCGTGCCGCCGGAAGTGCCCCACTATCTGCGGGGGGATGCGTCGCGGCTGCGCCAAATCCTCAACAATTTGGTCAGCAACGCCATCAAGTTCACCCACCAAGGGGAGGTGGTCATCCAGGCCGAGCTGCTGCAAAAAACAGCCACCCACGTCCAACTGCGGCTCTCGGTCAGGGATACAGGGATCGGGATCCCCAAGGATGCTCAAACCAAGCTATTTCAGCCCTTTACCCAGGTGGATGCTTCCACCACCCGCAAATACGGGGGCACAGGGCTGGGCCTGGCCATTTGCAAGCAACTGACAGAGCTGATGGGAGGTCGGATCTTCCTGGAGAGCGAGGAGGGCCGCGGCAGCACCTTCAGCGTCGAGCTGACTCTGGAGCGGCAGCCCTATGCCCAGCAGCTTTCCCAGCCTTCTGCTCGTGTCCCGGTGGATTTGCAGGGCAAGCGGCTGTTGGTAGTCGATGACAACGCCACCAACCGCAAGATTGTCCGCTACCAGGCCACCGCTTGGGGCATGGTGGTGGAAGAGGCCGAGAACGCATATCAAGCTCTGGACAAGCTGCGCCAGGCTGCGCGGGAAGGGATCCCTTTCCCCTTGGCGGTTTTGGACATGCAGATGCCGGAGGTGGATGGGGAGACCCTGGGCCGCTGGATCAAGGCGGATCCCGAATTGTCCCAGACGCAACTGGTGATGATGACCTCGCTGGGGTTGGGAGAACACTCCCGCCGCGCCGCCGAAATCGGCTTTGCCGCCTACTTGGTTAAGCCGGTAAAACAAAGCCGCCTGCAGGAAGCGTTGGTCATGGCCCTGGGGAAATCTTCTGGTTTATCCACTTCGCTCTTGGGAATGAGGCCCGTCCTCCCTCAGACGACCCCCAGGGAGGATCGTCCCCGTCAATCGCTGCGCATTTTGCTGGCAGAGGATAACCCCGTCAACCAAAAGGTGGCTTTGCGCCAGCTCGAGAGTTTGGGCTACAAGGCCGATGTGGTGGCCAATGGTCAGGAGGTATTGGATCTCCTACAGCAGGTCAGATATGACCTTATTCTCATGGATTGCCAAATGCCGGTGATGGACGGCTACGAGGCCACCCGCCGCCTGCGCCAACAGGAACGGAGATCCGGCCACCGCACCGTGGTGATCGCCATTACAGCCAACGCCATGCAGGAGGATCGGGAGCGCTGCTTGCAAGCTGGCATGGACGACTATCTCAGTAAACCGGTGCTGAAGGAGGATCTGGAAAGAGTGCTCAACCACTGGAGCCAAAGGATCGCTCCCTCCGCAGCAGGAGCAGCCAATGGGCCTGCCTCGCCCGATCCCCCTTCTGCTGAGGGCGCCAACGGCAACTCTGCTCCCACGCTGCCCTACCCCATCGACGCCGCCTACTTGGATCGAGTTACCGGCGGAGACCGCCAGTTTCAGCGGGAGCTGCTGCAGGTGTTTGTCCAAGATTGCCAGAACCAGTTGCCGCACCTGCGCCAAGCGGTTACGAAAGGTGACCCTGAAGAGCTGCGGAAAGTTGCCCACCGCCTCAAAGGGGCTAGCGCCAACGTCGGGGCGAATGCCTTCTGTCAAGTGGCCCGCGAGCTGGAGCACCTAGGGGTGGGATTGGCCCAGCCGGGATCCCAGGCTGATGAGCTAGCCTGGACCAGCGCTTCCCAGAAGCTGGAGGAGCTGGAGCGGATCTTGGCCGACATTCGCCAGTACTTGCAGGATTTGGAGGCCTAGGGCTTCTTAGACTTGTCGCCCTCACCCCCAGCCCCTCTCCCAAAGGGAGAGGGGAGATGGGGATCAAGAGGAGCAAATTGGTGCAGCTGTTTGGGCCTCGTTCTGGCTCGAAATTGAGGCAAAAGCCCGGCTGCTTGATCAATCTGGGAGAGGACAGCCGGGCAGACAGTATCTAGCTAGTGCTTCAACCCGATCGATCGGGCGGGTTGGGCTTACATCAGGCCGATTTGAGAGAGGATCCCTTGGCCCGTGAGCAGCTCGGTCAAAACGCCAATTACAAAGCCCAGCATCGCCAGCCGGCCATTCCATTTTTCGGCAAAGGGCGTAAAGCCAAACTTAGCTTCTTGGTTTTCCATGGCTGCAACTCCATCAGTAGGTGACATTCCCAATGTGGCTCAGATATTAAAAAGTGTCAAGTTTTGTGTCGAGAGCTAACAAGCCGCAGGCAGTGGATCCCTAGCTGCTTTTGACGGCAGTCCAGACAGCGTCAACCAGACGTAGCTGCTCCTGCGACAGCACTTTGAGGTACTTTAGCCTGGCAAAGGTCGTCTCATCGGGATAGATAGCTGGGTTTTGGCGATCCCGGGGGTTGATCCTGGGTAGGGCAGCAGCGTTGGGGGTGGCAAAGCGGTTGTAGTTGCTCAGTTGGGCGCCAATTTCCGGCTCCAGAATGAAGTTGATGAAGCGGTTGGCCAGCTCCGGGTTAGGAGCTTTGGCAGGGATAGCCATCACGTCAAGCCAAATGTGGGCGCCCTCGCGGGGGACAAAGTAGCCAATGCTGGGATTTTCTTCGGCAGCTTGCAGGGCATCGCCGCTGTAGACAACCGCCACATTGGCTGTCCCGGAGACCAGTTGATTTTTGCCGCCCACCCCGCCAATGAGGCCGGCGCTGCGGCGTTTGGCTTGAATCAACAGCTCCTGAATCTGTTGCAGCTCCGCGGGAACGGTAGTACTGGGGTCAAAGCCCAGGTAGAAGGCGGCAGCCGCAAGCATAGAGCGCATCTCGTCGATCATCACAAAGGGGCCGTACTGCTGCTTAGGATCAAAGATCAGCCCCCAGGAACGCTCAAAGTTTTCCGGCAGGCGGTCTTTGCGGTAGCCAATGCCGGTGGTGCCCCACTGGTAGGGAACGGTGTAGGTGTTTTCTGGGTCAAAGGGCAAGCCGACAAACTTCTCGTCCAGGTTGCGGAGATTGGGAATGAGGTTTTTGTTGAGAGGCTGCAGCAGGCCCAGCTCCACCATGTTGGGCACCACATAATCGGTGGGCACGACAATGTCGTACTGGCTGACGCCGCCCCCCCGCAGCTTGGCAATCATGTCCTCGTTGGACTCGTACACACTCACCACTACGCGGCTGTTAGTGGCTTTCTCAAAGGCCGTGAGAATGGCTGGGTCAATGTATTCCGACCAGATGTAGAGTTGGAGGGTTGGTTTTCGGGCAGCAGTTCCTAAGCGCCAAAAGAAAAGTAGGGCCAGTAGACAGCAGAGCAAAGCAACGGCCGTGGCAATTCTCTTTTTCATGGGCATTTTCAAACCTAGTGGAGCTGGACGTCGCCCTTACACCTAGCCATGGATCTGGAGCGATCCTGTCCGGCCAACTGCGGTTCAAACCCCTGCTCTAGCCTACCACCTGGACTTCCCCGTTGCTGTTCTCCCCAACCAAGAAGAGCAACTGATATAGCCGCTGCTGCTCGGCAGGGTTACAGTAACGCTGTTGCTGCGTGGGCCAATCTTGGAGAGCCAGCTTCTGTTGTTCCTGCAGCCAGTTCTGCAAGCTTGAGTCGGCAGGTAGCTGGGCCTGTAGAACTTGCAAGTCGTTAAAGCGGCCCAACTGTTCCTGCAGACGCTTGAGGGCCTTCACCCAGCTTTGGAGGGTCTCTCCGTAGAAGGGGGCAAAAAACTCTAGCTGGTAGCGCAGGCGTTTGGTGGCTTTGCGCAGGTCATGCAGTTGTTCAGCCTGAGCTTCGGTTTCGGGGAAGGCCGGGATCCGCCAACCCGGCTGCAGGAACCAGGCAGCCAGCAAAGGGGCCAACAGGTGAGGCAAGCTCTCCCGGAGGGGAAGCTGGGCCGGAGGCCGGTAGCGAGGGTGCTCCAGCCACTCGGCGCAGGCTGCCTGAAACTCTTGAAAGTCGGCATCTTCCAAAATGCGACGGGAACGTTTCTCAGCTTGGGCCTGCCGCTGCCGCAGGTCTTCCTCCAACTCCTTCAGCTCTGCCTGCTCGGCTGCCGGGAGCCCCTGCCAACAGGGCTCCTGGAGGATTTCCAGCAATACGTCCAGATCCCGCTGCTGGCCCAGAGTTCTGGTCAGCTTCTGCAAACGCTTGGGTTTAAGCGGCTTGGGCAGGCGCACGGATCCCTGAAACACCTCCACCCAGGTGCCGATGCGGCGCAAGCTCACCCGGATCTGATGAAGGGATTCTGCCGCCTCCGGGTGGTGCTTGAGCACTCTCCCCACATGCTTCTGCAGCCGCTGCCATTGCTGGCTCAGCAGTTGGTGGGCCAAAGCAGCTAGCGGGGGCAAGCTTGAAGACGAGAGCAAGAGTGACTCCGAGGACTCCGTCTTGCCGAGGCTCTCAGTTTCCGATTCAGCAGCAATGAGGTCCACCGCAAGTCTCCTCTACCCACGACAACAACTCCAAAGAGCGGCAAACCCCCCTGCCCTAGCCTACCTAGGCTAGCTTGAGCCGCCCCCTGCTCCCCCCTTTTTAACCAAATCTTAACCTTTCGTCTAGGGCTTTGGGACTGCTGCCGGCAGGCGAGGCTGGACCACCGACCAGATGCGGGCAGCCACCTCCAGGGGGGATCCCTCGGCGTCAATGCGGACAATCCGCTGCGGCTCGGCAGCGGCCAGAGCTTGGAAGCCTTGGTGGACGCGGCGGTGAAACTCCAGGCGCTCCTGTTCGAGCCTGTCGGCAAGCCCAGACCTAGCTAGCCCCACCTCAGGCGGGAGATCCAGCCATAGGGTGAGATGCGGCTGCAGACCGCCGGTGGCCAAGTGGTTGAGCTGGCGGATCTTCTCCAGGTCCAGCCCCCGTCCGTAGCCCTGGTAGGCCAGGGTGGAATCGGTGAAGCGGTCGCAAACCACCACCTGGCCGGCTGCCAAAGCCGGAAGAATACACTTTTGCACATGCTCAGCCCGGTCTGCTGCGTATAGAAACAACTCTGCCAGCGGTGTCAGGGGATCCCCGTGCAACAGCAGCTCCCGCAGCGCTTCGCCCAGCGCCGTCCCTCCCGGCTCGCGGGTAGACACGCAGGCGTAGCCTTCTCGTTGCAGCCGCTCGGCCAAGAGGGCTTGCTGGGTGGTTTTGCCCACCCCCTCCCCGCCTTCTAGAGTAATGAACACGGCGCCGTCAGGGGGCTAGCGCAGATTAAGCTGCGGTTGCAAATCAAAGGAGTGGCCCGGCACCATCACGTACACGTCGGGGATGTTGGTGGGCTCCAGGTTTTGCAGGGCCAGCCCCTCCACGTTGGAGCGGAGCGCGTTGTTGACGGCGGTTTCCAGTTGGGACAAAACCTGGGCCTCATTACCCTGAGTGGCTAAGCTGGGAAACTGGTTGTAGACGGCGCGGGCCAAGCTGCTGGCCAAGGGGATCTGGATCAGGGTGAGGTTGGATCCGCCCAGTTGCGGGCCCAAGGTGTTTGCCCGCCCGCGGATGCCCAAGGCCTGCAGGGCATTGGCCGTTTGGCTGACAGGAATGGTGCAGGTATCCACTTTGTAGATGGGCACCGAGGCCACGGTGAGGGCAGAGACACTGGTGAGTTGGACCACGGTAAAGGAGGCGGTGCCGTTGTAGGCAAAGCAAAAATCCCGAAAAGCCGCCGGCACATTGGCAGCGCGAATGGGGCGCTCATCGTCAAAGCCGCCCGACTCGGCAAAGATGTTGCGGATGGCAAACCCGCCGAAGAAGGCCAGCAGGGCCACCACCAGCAGGATGGTCAGATCTGAGGAGGAGACTCCCCCTGAAGAGCTGCTGCTGCGTCCTCCCCCTCCATATCCCCCCCTGCCCCCGTAGCTGGGGGTGTAGCCGTAAGCTGCAGAACGGCTGGAGTCGCTCCGGTAGGAGCCGGCATAGGCGTCAGAGCGGGCGGATCCGTCGTAACCCCAGTTGCTGGAGATAGGGCGCCGGGGAACCAAGGCTTGTCCGGCACGGCTGGGCCGGGGCCGAGAGGACTCCGTCTCGGCACCCCGCGAAGATCCGGCGGCAGCTTCTCGGGCTGAGCTGGCCCTCTGTCCTCCGCGCCCAGAGAGACGAGCAGCGGACGTCTTGCCATCGTTTTGCCTCTCCTCATCCTCTAGCCAGTCTTCGGCACCTCCAGTGGAGGGAGTAGAGCCGTCCTCCGGCAAGGGGGGCGGGGAACGCCGGCCTTGGGACTCTGGGCTGTTGGGAGCTTGGCCGCGGCTTCCCTCGCCGGCAGCAGCCGTTGAGTCTGGAATACGGTTTGGATCCCGGCTTGGATCGCGCTCCTCAGAGAAGGTCATTCTTCAGGCTCCCAACGCAAAACTGGCACTCCCATCTTCCTGTACCGAGGAAACCTTTTGACAGGTAGGATCCACAGAGCTGCAGCCTTAGGGTTCAAGGGATCCCCCCCGCGGCCTCGTGAAACCTTTTCTGGCCCAGGCTGCTGCCATTGTCTCGGCCCCCCTCGTGGAGAATGCAGCCGTACCTTCAAGCTAGCCTAGACTGCGCTCCAAGATGAGGAGCTGTTCTTTCAGGGCTCTCAGGGCCTGGCCGCGGTGGCCGACCGCTTCTTTTTGCGCCGGGCTCATCTCGGCGAAGGTCAGCCCCACTTCGGGCACCCAAAAGAGGGGGTCGTAGCCAAACCCTCCCTTGCCCCGCGGCTGAGCCAGGATCTCCCCGTGGCAGATGCCCTCCACCAAGGCCCGCACCTGGCCCTGGGGATCGACAAGGGCAATGGCGCAGTGAAAGCTGGCTTGGCGGTTGGGGATCCCTTCCATCTCCCGCAGCAGCCGCTGGATGCGGGCGGCATCGTCGGGGGCATAGCGAGCGGAGTGGATCCCGGGGGCGCCGCCAAGGGCTGCCACCGCCAGGCCGGAGTCATCAGCAATGGCCCACTCCCCCAGCGATTCTGCCACGGCCTTGGCCTTGAGAAGGGCATTTTCGGCAAAGGTGCTGCCGCTCTCTTCCACAGTCAGCTCGGCAGGCAGGGGGCGCAGCTCCCAGGCAGGGGCATGGAGCTGAAAAAAGGTGCTGAACTCCCGCCATTTGCCGGAGTTGCTGCTGGCCAAGATCAAGGGGCGTGCCATAAGGGTATCTTAGGGGAAACCAGCAGACAGTGGGGGGGCTGCCCAGGGGCTCAGGGGATTTCCAGAACCATGTTGTGCAGCGCCGTGTTGATCACCAGGGTGGATCCGCACCGCTCCACCTTGCCCCCGTCCCAGTGCATGTGGCCGCAGATGTAGTAGCGCGGCTGCAGGTGATCCACCAAGGGGCGCAAGGTGGGCATGCGGCGGTGGTACCATTTTCCGCCTTCGTCCAACAGGCCCCGCGGCGGCGCGTGGCTGAGCAACAGGTCAATGGGGCGAGGAGGTTGACCGTAGAGGGTGAGCAGCTCCTGCAGATGGCTGCGGGTGAGGGTCCAGCTCCAACCACAGGGGGGAGTCCAGGGCACCGCCAGCACTTGGAGCCCCAGCCACTCAAAGCAACAGGACTGGGTAATCGCCCGCCCCCAACTGCCAGCCAGCGGCTCCAGAACAGAGGCTGCCGGATCGTGGTTGCCGGGCAAAAAGAGCCAGGGCTTGCCCAGACTGTCCACCGCCGCCAGAAAAGATTGCAACTGGGCCACCTCGGCTTGGGCTGTGGGGTGAAAGCCTTGAGTGGCTTTGCAGGAGGGCTTGCCGGCCTTGGAACAGAAATCGCCGCAGTTGATGTAAGCATCCACTTGGGGCAGATGGTCAAGGGCCTGCCGGATCAGCCGGTCGTTGCCGTGGTAGTCGGAGCCGAGGAGCAGTTTAATTCCCATAGGCTGGCGGGAAGCGAGGGGTCTATTGCGGACGAGATCCCTGCAGCAGGGCAGCCACTTGTTGCCAAGAGCTGCGGTACCAGGCCCGCTGGGCCTCCAGCTCCTCTTCCAAAGATCCTGTCGGGCCAAACTCTGGACAGGCATACCCCAGGGAGCGCAGGCCGGCCACTAACAGCGCTGGCGACAGCCACCATTGCTGGGCCAAGCGTAACAGATCCACCTGGGCTTGGTTTTGCAGGTAGTGGCGCAATTGCCGTTGTAAGGCAGCGGCGGAGGGCAGAGGCACCGCCTGGTGGTGCAGGACAATCAGCAGCGCGTCGCCGGGAGTGCAGGAGAGCAACCACTTGAGGTGATCCAAAGAGGGAGGCCAACTCCACAGCCACAGTTGGTTGTAGCGATGGCCAGCTTGGGGGCGGTCGTAGTGGAGGGTCAGGGAGGGATGCTGCTTCGGTGGCAGGACAAACGTAGGGCGCCGGAAGCCGTAGAGGAGGATCGTTCCCCGCGCCTGGGGCAGGAGGGCAGAAAATCGAGATACAGCCTGCCAACGCAGCGGTTGGGTGGGCTGGGGGGCAGGGCGGTAGATCAGCAGGGGGGAGGGTGCTGCCTGGGCGCCAGCTTTGGCATCGGAGAGGGTGGGAGCGACGGCGGCGGGCGAAAGATCGGCAGAGCTGGCTTCTGCGGCAGGCCGGATCCCAAGAATCTCCAGCTCCAGTTGGGTTTCTTCCCCCCACCTTTTGGCCTTGAGGGTGTAGGCGATGTCAATCTGCGCCGGCAGGGGATAGGCGGCGGCCCCTCGCCACCAAATGGCCCACAGGGGACGGCTGCGGGCTTTGGCTGGGGCAGCAAGTGAGGATCCTGCCCCGTCTAGGCCCCGGCTGACGGGATCCCGGAGCAGCAGCTTCAGGTGGCCGGGGGTATCCTCCCCCCTTTGGGCAGGCTGTGGGCAAAATCGCTGCTGTTGCAACACCTGCAGGTTGCGGCTGCAAAAGACCGGCTCCGGATTGCCGATGCCACAGGGCTGCAACCGCTGCAGCTCGCGGTAGAGGTCGAAGGTGAGATCCGCCAGTGCCACCTCCGCGTCGATCTGCACCAGGGGACGGATTTGTTCCGGCTGCAACCGCTGTTGGGCAAATTGCCGAAGCCGCTCTTCCAAAAGAGGCCAGTTTTCCGCCCTCAGGCTAAATCCCCCCGCCGCCGGGTGGCCGCCGTGTTTGCTGAACAAATCTTTGCAAAACTCCAACGCCTGAAACACGTCGAACTCCGGGATCCCCTGCCGCGCCGAGCCGGTAATCTCCCCCTGGGGCGACTGGCTGCCGATAAACACCGGACAGCCAAAACGCTCCGCCAGCCGCGAGGCCACCAGGCCAATTACCCCTTTGTGCCAGCGCTGCTGCGGGGATCCCAAAATCGTCAACACTCGCTCTTGCTGCAGATCCCGCCCTTGCCGGGCGATTTGCTCCAGGGCCTCCGCCTCGATGCGCCCACACATCTGCTGCCGCACCTGGTTGAGGCGTTCGCAGCGGCGGGCCAGTTTTTCTGCCTGCTGCGGATCGTCGGTGGTCAGCAGTTGAATCCCCATTGCCGGTCGGCCAATTCGCCCAATGGCGTTGATGCGCGGCCCCAGGCCAAACCCTACCCACTCTGGCCGCAGCTCCTCTGGGGATCCCGTCATTCCCATCACCGCCAAGAGGGCGCGGATCCCGGCCACCTGGGAAGTCGGCAAGAGAGCCAGCCCCTGCCGCACCCAAAGGCGGTTAACTCCCGTCAGCGGCGCCAAATCGGCAATGGTGCCCACCGTAAACAGTTCCAGCGCCACCCGCTCCAAATGTTCGTCCCCGCGGCGCTCTGCCAAGGCCTGGGCCAGGAGGTAGGCCACCCCCACCCCGGCCATCCCCCGATAGGGAGAAGAGAGGGGGAGCTGTTTGGGATTGAGGATGGCGTCGGCAGGGGGCAACTGGGGGGGCAAGTCGTGGTGATCCGTCACGATCACCGTCAAGCCCAGCTCTTTGGCCAGTTGGATGGGCGCATGGGCGGCAATGCCGTTGTCCACGGTGAGGATGAGGCGTACCCCCTCGCGGTGCAGCTCCTGCACCATGCGGTTGTTGAGGCCATAGCCCTCCCTGAGGCGGCTGGGGATGCGGTAATACACTGGAGCGCCCCGCAGCGCCCGCAGCAGCAGAGCCGTGCTGGTCATGCCGTCGGCATCGTAATCGCCGCAGATGGCAATGGGCTCTTGTCGGCGAATCGCCCCCTCCAGCAATTCCACCGCCAGCGGCAAATCGGCAAAATCTTGGCTGGGCGGGGGCAGGTGGACGGGATCCGGCTGCAAATACTGCTGCACGGCAGCAGGGCTGGAGAGGCCGCGATTGAGCAAGATCTGAGCCAAGACGGGCGAGACCCCCACCGCCTCAGCCAAGCTCTGGGCAGCCAGTGGGTTCACAGGCTGAAACAGCCAGCGTTGGTCAGGGATCCCGGCCATGGCCATCGGTCTTCAGATAGCGGGTAGCAGTGCTACAGTTGGCCTATGAGCTATCTTTTGACCCTAACCCAAAAACGCCTCTCTGCTCCTCAGTCCGCTGCCCATGTATTCTCTGCTGCTTACCTATGGCCTCAACCCCTTGGCGGGACTGAAGCTGTTGGTCAAATCTCCTGAGCAGGCCTCTCTGTGGACGTTGGCCCAACAGCTCTGGAGCCGCCCCGGATCCCGGCGACGCGGGCCGCGCCTCCAAATCTCTCTGGGCCGCCTCGTGCCCGAACAGACCGAGCGACTGTCTAAATTGGAGGTGCTGCTGCGCTTGCGGTTTTTCATCGCCATCGAAGCCGCAACGCCGGAGCAGTCTCTGCCAGCCCTCCCCTCCGGCCAGGGATCCGCCATCCAGCTTGCCCGCTACACGGAGGGCTCACAGCAGTACAAGACGGAGATCATCCGCTTTGCTCTGGGGGGATCCCCGGCCCTCCGCCGACCGAGTCGCCAGCGCTATCGTCGCCGTCGCTTCTGAAGACCGCAGGTGACAGGGGTTGTCAAACCCTCCTCGGCCAGCGGCGTGTCTATACTAGAGGTACACTAAATCTGGGCTTCTCCCGTGAACGCTGGGCTGCGTAACCGCCGCAGATGGATTGCTCGCCTGTGGCTTGCCTCAGGGGGGACGACTTGTACAGGCCTCCTTCCATGCGTCCCTTGGCTGCGACCGGCGATGGCGACGGCGCTCGTGGCCGGATCTCTGGCAGCTTTTGCCCTCGCCCTGCCTGCTGCTCTGGCGCTGACGCGTTACCAAGTTCACGTGTTGGCCGATGGGGCAGCCGAGCTGGCCAAGGTGCGCGCCCAGGTGCCGGACGCCTATTTCGTGCAAGGGGATGGACAAGTGTTCATCTTAGCGGGGACGTTCATCAACCGCAACCACGCCCAACGCCGCCAAGCGGAATTGGAACGGCTGGGGTTGCCGGTGCGGGTGGTGAGCCGCCAAGAGACGGATCCGCCCCTGCCGCCCGCTTTTCCCGCTCCCTCCCCCAGTCCTGCCCCGCCAGCGCCAACGGCTCCCCCCTTCGATCCGCAGCGGCCCTTTGCCACCCAAGTGCCCAACCCTACTGGGGATCCCCGGCTGGAAGAGCGGGTGCGCCGCTTCTTTCCAGGGGCTGCTGTGGTGCAATACCGCGGCCAGGCGGCTTTGCAGACGGGCACCTTCTCCCGCCTGTCGCTGGCGCAGGATCAGGCCCGCTGGCTGACCGCCCAGGGCCTGCCGGCGGTGGCGGTGTCGTTGGCAGGAGAGGAAGCTGTGGGGGATCCCGACTCCAACCCACCTCAGGGGGAGCGCTACTGGGTGTTGGTGGCCGATCCCAGCGGTGAAAAATGGCCTGCACTCCAACAACTGCTAGAGGGATCCCTGCCCTTGATCTACGACGACCTGCGGGTGGTGCGCACCGGCGGGTTTGCCGACCCCGCTGCTGCCGCCGAACAGGTGCGGTACTTGGCCGACCAAGGCTACGAAGCCGGGATCTTCCCCGCCGATCTGCGCCGCTCTCGACCGCTTCTGGTTCAGGATCCCACCCCCTCTGCCGCATCCCTGCGCGCAGAAGGCACGGGCGGATTTTGGGTGGTGGTATCCGCCGGGGCAGAGGCGCTGCCCAAGCTCCAGCAGTTTGCCCCTGACGCTTTTGTGCGCGGCTCAGTGATTCAGGTGGGCACCTACCGGCAACGGGCCAATGCCGAACAGGCGCGGCGTGCTCTGGCTGAAGCAGGGTTTGACGCCCGCATCCTGCCCGTCGAGTAGCGGCAGCCGGATTCAGCCCCTCTCCCTCAGGGATTCCCTCACCCCCAGCCCCTCTCCCTCAGGGAGAGGGGAGATTAGGAACCGTTTCGCGGCTGTTGGGAATAGCTCCATCGGGCTGCTTGGGCCTCGCTGCCCTTTGCACCACTGGTTGGAATCGCCAGGGATCCTTCTTCCAGTGAGATCGCCGCCAGCGTGAGGCGCAAGGTTTCCGCCTGCAATTGGGCTGGGCTGGCCAAGGGATAGGCCAACTGTTGCACCAGTTGGGGGCGATCCCCGCCGCCAAGATCTAGGCCGGGATCCAACCAATCCAACTGCCGCTCGCGGGCTTGCTTTTCCTCGACGCCGCCGAGGCCGAGCCAACGCCGAAAGCTGGGCCAAAGGTGCTGAGGCAAGGGTCGCACCCGCCCCGGCACGGCTCTGTCAAAACAAATGAGAAAATCCGCCTTCCAGCCGTTGCAGGCTGGACAAAGAGGCTGCAGGTTGGCAGCCGTGTTGGGCCCCCCACGGCTAAGGGGGATGATGTGATCCTGGACAGGGGCGGATCCCACCTCCGGCCAGGGCTTGCCACAGCAAGGGCAGCAGGGGTACCAACGCAACAGTTGCCAGAACTCGGCGGCGGCCACCTGGCCCGTCAGGTCGTAGCTGCCCCGTTTTTCCCTGGCGCGGGCAGCCTTCTGTTTCTGGCGTTCTCGGCTGGCACAGGTGGGGCAGGGATCCGGCCGAAACAGGAAACTATCTCCGCACTCTGGGCAACGATAGGGACTCGACATCTGGACTTGAGGCTCTAACCGGGCTAGAGGGCTTGCTTGGCCTGTTGCAGCGTCTGCTCAAACACCTCCAAAGGCTGCGCCCCCGAAAAAGAAAGGCCGTTCAAGATGAAATGAGGGGTGCCGCCGATGCCCAGTTGAGAGGCCAGATCCATATCTCGCTGAATGGCGCGCTCCGCCGCCCGGCTGCGCCGATCCCGATTGAATTTCTCCACATTTAGGCCCAACTTCTCGGCGGTAGCTACATAAAATTCATCCCCAAGCTGGGATTGGTTGGCAAACAGCTCGTCGTGGAACTCCCAGAACTTGCCCTGACGGTGGGCAGCCCAGGCCGCGCGAGCCGCCGCCATCGCCTCGGGGTGGATGCTGGTCAAGGGCAGGTGCTTGTACACCAAGGTCACCTCATTCCCGTGCTCGGCCATGAACTGTTTGAGGGTGTCGTGGGCGCGGGCGCAGAAGGGACATTGAAAATCGGAAAACTCCACCAACACCAACCGCAAAGCGTCGGATCCCAGTTGAGGAGAGTCTCCGATGACGGCACGCGGGTTCTCCCGCAACTGCCGGCCAAATTCTTCCGCCAACTTCTGCTGTTGTTGCTGCTGCTCTTGGTACTGCCGCTGCTGGTACTCCTGCACCGCCTCCAGGATCACCTGGGGGTGCTTGCGAATGATCTGCAGCACCTGCTCCTCCAAATCGGCTGGAGCTGCGAGGGCAACTTGGACAACGCTGCTCATCCCCAGCCAAACCAGCAGCGCGCCGAGGAACCCAGCTTTGGCCAAGCACTGTCCCCACGCGCGAAAAACCCTTGCCAGACTATCCATCCCAAAACCCCCTCTCGAGTATGCCCAGAGCTGTACAGCTCAACCAGGCTAACGCCAGATGGCGGCGATGTCCACCACGCTTTTGGGGGGATCAGGAGTTGGTCGCTTGGAGAAGCTGCTCCTTAATCCGCTGCAACTGACTGGCCCAACGGGGATCCGGCTCAAAGGCCCCTTCAGTCTCGGCAACGACATTGCCTCCACTCCCTTTGTTGCCCCGCTGGCGTTGCTTTTTGCTGGGAGCGGACTTTTCCCCAGACTCTTTGGAGCCTTTGGAAGAACCTCGGGGCTCAGGATCCCCGGGCGCCCTAGAATCCTTGCCAGCATCTTTGGCAGACTCCTTAGCTGGGGAGCTGGAGGCTGCTGCCCTGGCTTCGGCGTCTTCCCGTTTCTCCCGCCGCTGGGCAATCTCGATGCGCAGGTTGACATCGCCAAAGCTGTGGCCGTTGAACTTTTCGATGTACTGCTGCGCCTGCTCTTCGGTGCTCACGGTTACAAACCCGAAGCCGCGACATTTGCCTGTCCGCCGATCCCGAATCACCTTGGTGGAAATGACCTCACCTGCAGAGCTAAAGAGCTTCTCCAATGCCTGACGATCTACCTCTTCCGGCAGATTTCCGACATACAGACGAACGGGCATGATGCAGCGAAGCTCCTATCGAAATAACAAAAGGCAGCCAAAAAGCAAGGTGCTAGGTCAAAGGCGCTCAAGCCGACAGCAAATTTCAAAACCCAGTAGCCTTCGGTGGTCTATTGTTGCACCACAGCGGGGCACAAAGCACAACCTTTGCAAATCACAAGGCTATCTTCTAATTTACCTTAACTTGGAGCCACCCAGACGAGCAGAACGGTTTCCGTCATGGATTGCTTTGTACAGTCGGCCGCTGCAGCAGGCCCTGATCCCTAAGACAAACCGGTGGTGTTCAGGCGATCTCGATGTTGAAAAGGTCGGGCCTGGGGGCCTGTATAGTCGGATACAAGATGGCCTCGCCCTCGCAGTTGGTAGCGGTAGGTCACCAAGCCCTCCAAACCCACCGGGCCGCGCGGCGGCAGCTTTTGGGTGCTGATGCCCACTTCTGCCCCCAAGCCGTAGCGAAAGCCATCGGCAAAGCGGGTGGAGGCATTGTGAAAGACCCCTGCTGCGTCCACTTCGTCGAGGAAGCGCTGGGCAGCGGCGGCATCTTCGGTCACGATGGCCTCGGTATGGCGGGATCCGTACCGCTCGATGTGGGCAATGGCTTCGTCGAGAGAATCCACCATTTTGATGGCCAGAATCAGGTCGGCGTACTCCGTGCGCCAGTCGGCCTCGCTGGCCGGGATCAGATCGGGCACCAGTTGGCGGCAGCGGGGATCCCCGCGCAACTCCACCCCCTTCTCGCGCAGCGCCTGCACGGCCAGGGGCAAAAACCGGGGGGCGATCTCTGCGTGCACCAGCAGGGTTTCGATGGCGTTGCAGGCGGCGGGGTACTGGGTTTTGCTGTCCAGGGTTAGCCTCACCGCCATGTCCACATCGGCAGCCCGATCTACGTACAAGTGGCAGAGGCCATCGGCATGGCCCAGCACCGGGATGCGGGTATTTTCCATGATGTAGCGGACAAAGCTGCTGGAGCCGCGGGGGATGATGAGATCCACCAGCCCTTCCAGTTGCAGCAGGGCCTTGACCTCGGCACGGCTGGTGAGCAACTGCAAAGATCCCTGGGGAAACTCGGGGATCTGCTGCAGCCCCGCCTGGATGGCCGCCATCAATGCCTGGCAGGAGCAGAGCGCCTCCGAGCCACCCTTGAGCAGGACGCTGTTGCCGGTTTTCACCGCCAGGGCGGCAATTTGCACCAGAGCATCGGGCCGCGACTCGAAGATCACCCCCAGCACTCCCAGAGGGTAGGTGCGCCGCTCCAGCACCAGCCCCTCATCCAGTTCCCAGATCAGCAAGGCCTGCCCCACCGGATCCGGCAGCCGCAGCACCTGCCGCACCCCGGCCACCGCGTCGGCCAATTTCTGGGCGTCCAACTTCAAGCGGGCGTAGGCCGAGGCGGACAGCTCACCGGCCTTGACCTGCTCCGCTGCCTGCTCCAAATCCGCCTGGTTGGCTGCCAAGATGGCCTCTTGGTGTTCCAGCAAAGCGGTGGCCATGGCCTCTAGGGCGGCATTTTTAATGGCAGTGGGCAAGGTAGCCGTGCGTCGAGCGGCAGCGCGAGCCAACTGCACCTGGGCCAGCAGGGGCGAGTCAGCAGCAGCTTCCGGCAGGCTGGGAGAGTCGGTTACAAGAGACATGGACTCCAGAAGAAAAAGCGCCTTTGCAAATGTGATCGCGAGAGCACCTTTGCAGGGATCCCTGTGCTACGTTGGGCACAGTTGGGCTGTACCATTTGCAGCCTACCAAACTTTGGATACCACCGGCTGGGGCAGGCAGCACTGCTTTGTCCCTGAGATAAAGTTGGGGCAGGGAAGAGCCTCTGGGCGAAACCCCCAAAAGCTGGAGATTAACCTCGACTTTTAGACCTTGTCTTCCAGGAGAGCCAATGAGAAAGCGTGGGTTTGTGGTGAGTGCAACGGCTGCAGTGGTCACAGCCGTGTCGCTTGTCGGGGTGCAGCTATCCATGCCGGGTTGGGCAGGGTTTCGCCGGGATCCCAAGGAAGTGGTGGACGAAGTTTGGCAGATTGTTAATCGCGAATACGTCGACCCTTCCTTCAACTCCGTCGACTGGGAGGCGGTGCGGCGGGATCTGCTCAGCCGAGAATATGCCACCCGAGAAGATGCCTATGCAGCCATTCGCGAAGCCCTGAAGAAACTGAACGATCCCTACACCCGCTTCTTGGATCCCGACCAGTTCGCCAGCATGCAAATTGACACATCCGGTGAGCTGACCGGGGTGGGGATCACGCTGGGCATGGATCAAGAGACCAACGAGCTGGTGGTGATCTCCCCCATCGAAGGATCCCCCGCCGACCGGGCCGGGATCAAGTCCAAAGATGTAATCGTGCGCATCGACGACAAATCCACCGAAGGGATGGACACCAACACCGCCGTCAGCCTCATTCGCGGCGAGCCGGGCACACGGGTGCGGCTGACCATCCGCCGCGAGGGGGAAGGGCTGAAGGTGTTCGACCTGGTGCGGGAGAGAATTGAGCTGGCCACCGTGCGCTATGCGGTTCACCAGGAAAATGGCCTGCCCATTGGCTACATCCGCATCACCCAGTTTTCCGGCAATGCCGCCGACAAGGTGCGCCAGGCCATTCGCGAGCTGGAGAAACAAGGGGTGGCCGCCTATGTGCTGGATCTGAGGGCCAATCCGGGGGGGCTGCTCTACTCCAGCGCCGAGATCGCCCGCATGTGGATCGACCGGGGCAGCATTGTCTCGACGGTGAACCGGCAAGGGGAGCAGGATCGCCTCACGGCCAACAACAGCGCCCTCACCGACAAGCCTTTGGCTGTCTTGGTGGATGGAGGATCCGCCAGCGCCAGCGAGATCTTGTCGGGGGCTTTGCAGGATAACCGGCGCGCCGTGATCGTGGGCACGCAAACCTTTGGCAAGGGCCTAGTGCAGTCGGTGCATCCCCTCTCCGATGGGTCGGGCCTGGCGGTGACCATCGCCCGCTATCGCACCCCCAAAGGCACCGATATCGATCACAAAGGCATCACCCCTGACATTGTCGTGGAACTGTCCGAAGAAGATCTCAATCGCCTCAGCCGGGATCGCGAGTTGGTGGCGACTCCCGCCGACCCGCAATATGCCGCCGCTATCCAGGCCCTCCAGGCGCAGATCTCGGCCCGCCAGCAACAGGCCAAGGAGCCAATGCGTTCCTCTTCCCTCTAGCCAGCGTTGGGGCCCAGGCTGCGAGACCTTGCTGAGTAGCGGCCTTGCGCTGGCGAGCAGGCAGCAGCGCGGGCCGGAAGTTGTTTGCGGAGGCGGTGAAGCGCGATGGCGGGGTTGCAAGCTGTAGGATCCATCAACTTAGCCGGGCGGGATCTGCTCAAACTCAGCGACCTGAGCCCGGCGGAGCTAGCGGCCTTGCTGGTCCAAGCGGCGCAACTGAAGCGGGATCCCTATCGGGTGGATCTGCGCGGCCGGGTGCTGGGGCTGTTGTTTCAGAAGGCTTCTACCCGCACCCGCGTCAGCTTTACCGCTGCCATGGCCCAGTGCGGGGGCAGCACCCTAGATTTGGTGCCGACGGCGATGCAGATGAGCCGCGGCGAGCCTCTGCAGGATACGGCCCGCGTTCTCTCCCGCTACCTGGACGCCATTGCCATTCGCACCTACAACCAGCGGGAGCTGGAAATCTTTGCCGAATATGCCGAGATCCCCGTGATCAACGCCCTCACGGATCAGTTTCACCCCTGCCAAGTTTTGGCCGATCTGCTCACCATCCAGGAGAACTTCGGCCAACTGGCGGGCCTGACCTTGGCCTATTGCGGCGACGGCAATAATGTTGCCCATTCCCTGCTGCTGGGCTGTGCCATGAGCGGGATCCACATCCGCGTCGCCACCCCCCCCGGCTACGAGCCAGATGCGGCAGTAGTAGCAGAAGCGCAAGCCTTGGCCCAGGGATCGCAGGTGTGGGTGTTGCGGGATCCCTACGAAGCGGTCGCGGGAGCCCAGGTGGTCTATACCGACGTGTGGGCCAGCATGGGCCAAGAAGACCAGGCCGAGGCGCGCAAAGCCGACTTCCTGCCCTACCAGGTCAATGCTAAGCTGCTGAAACAGGCGGCTCGCGAGGCCATTGTGCTCCACTGCCTGCCCGCGCACCGGGAAGAGGAGATCACCGCCGAGGTCTTGGAGGGATCCCAGTCCCGGGTGTGGGATCAAGCAGAAAATCGCCTCCACGTGCAAAAAGCGCTCCTGATCCAACTGCTGGGGGCAGGGTGATGGCCCTCACCCCCGGCCCCAGAGGGGAGCCTGTCAACGGTTATTGGCAGGGCGGCGGGCAGCGATGGCCAGGCTGACGTTGGGCAGTCGCTGCAGGGTATCCATCACCTCCACCACCTTGCCGTGGGAGAGAGCCAAATCGGCGTTGATCACCACCAGGCGGCGCCCTTCAGCCGGCTTCTCGGCCAGGACGCGTTCCACCTCTGGGATCAGGGCGGCAAGATTGGCAATCGCCTTGCGGTTGACGGCAATTTGGCCTTCAGCGGTGATGCTCACCGTAACGTCTGGCTGGCGGCGGGCTTCGGCTGTGGAGGCCTCTGGCAAATTGACATCGAGGGCCTCCGAGCGGGTAAGCACCAGGCTGGCGATGACGAAAAACACCAAGATCGAGAAGATGACATCGATCAGGGGCACGATGTTGATCTCGCCGGATCGAAAGTTTTCTTCGGGGATGCGCATAGGCTAGGAGGGCTCAAGGGGGGAGTAGGGAGGAAGAGTGGAGCTGCCGCTGGGGCTGGGCTTGGCGTAAGAATACTGGGAAAGCTGTTGGGCTTGCATCTCTTGCCGCTGGCGATGCAGCAACTCCAGCTCGCCGCCGTACTCCTGGATCTTGGAGAGCTGCCGCAGGTACAGAGAGCGGAAGACGTTGGAGATTAGCAAGGTGGGAATGGCCACGATCAGCCCAAAAGCGGTCGAGTAGAGAGCTTCGGCGATCCCCTGCCCTACCCCTTGCGTATCGGTGCCGCCGATATCCCCCAGTTGGATGGAGCTGAGGATCTGGATGATGCCGGTAACGGTGCCCAGCAGGCCCAGGAAGGGGGCAACGGTAATGACGGTGTCGAAGACCGTATTGAAGCGCTTCAGCAGGGGCACCTCTGCCGCCAAGGCTGTCTCCAGGGCCAGCTTAAAATCTTCGGGGCTGGCTTCGTTCAGCTCCAGGCCGGCCAAAAAGATGCGGGCAATGGGGAGATCCGCATTTTGCTCCAGCAGGTACTGGGCAGCGCGTGGGTTGCGGCGGTACTGGCTCAGGGCTTGCCGCACCACCTCCTCCTGCCGGTGGGTGACTTTCCACCAAAACAAGGCCCGCTCGATGCAACAGGCCACCGAGAAGACTGAGAACGTCAACAGGGGGATGGAATAGTACCAACCCTGGATCAGGAGCTGCAAGACTCTATCCATACGATCCTAGTTACCCCCTTCTAGCGGCAATTCACGCTCATCTTGTCATAGCACTTTCTCGGCAGGGCTGGGATCCCTTTTGAGTGGCTGGAATTGCACCTTCTGGCATCCTGGATCATCCCACGTGAACCCCAGCCACCTCTCCGACCTCTCAGTAGTGGCAACAACCTCCTATCCCCCTCCCGGCAGGGGCGCTATGCTGGGGCGTGGGATCTCCACCTGTTGGGATCTCCTAGGCAACTCTGCTCTCTTGAGATCGCTAACAACCGATGTCTGCTCAGCCCTTCCCACCTTTGGCTCTCCTAAGTGTCTCCGATAAGACCGGCCTGATCCCGCTGGCCCAGGCCCTCGTGCAGGAGCACGGCTTTCAGCTGCTCAGCAGCGGAGGCACAGCCAAGGCGCTGTCAGAAGCTGGGATCCCGGTCACCCCTGTTTCGGAGCATACCGGCGCGCCGGAGATCTTGGGGGGACGGGTAAAAACGCTGCACCCCCGCATTCACGGGGGCATTCTGGCCCGCCTGGAGCGCCGCGAAGACCGGGCGGATCTGGAGGCGCTGGGGATCCCGCCCATCCAGTTGGTGGTGGTCAATTTCTATCCTTTCGAGCAGACGGTGGCCCGGGCAGGGGTGTCGCTGGAGGAGGCTTTTGAACAGATCGACATCGGCGGGCCGACGCTGGCGCGGGCGGCAGCCAAGAATTATCCCCACGTTACCGTGCTCACCGATCCCAGCCAGTACCCTCAGTATTTGCAATTGCTCTCTAGCCCCTCCAGCGAGGCGGAGCGGCTGGCCTTTCGCTTCCAGTGTGCCCGCCGCGCCTTCGAGCAGGTACTGGCCTACGACCGCGCCATTGTCGACTACCTAACTCGCTCAGAGCTGTCCCGCCCCTCTCAAGCTCCAGCTCCTGCAACCGCTGCCGAGCAGGTTTTTCAACTGCAAGGGATCCCTTGGCAACGCCTGCGCTACGGGGAAAATCCCCACCAAGCCGCCACCTGGTATGTGGTGGATGCGGCTGCTCCCGGCTGGCATCGGGCCAAACAGTTGCAGGGGAAGGAGCTCAGCTACAACAACCTGCTGGATCTAGAGGCGGCCCGCGCCCTGGCGGCAGAACTGAGCCTAGGGCTGGCCAACGGCCCTAGGCCAGCGGTGGCGGTGATTGTCAAGCACAACAACCCCTGTGGGGTAGCCGTTCGCCCAACTCTGGCTGCCGCTTTTGAGGCGGCTTTGGCCGCCGATCCCGTTTCCGCCTTCGGGGGCATTGTCGCCCTCAACCAAACCTTGGATGGGGAGGCTGCCCGGCGGCTGGCGGAGCCCTTTTTGGAATGCGTGGTTGTCCCGGACTGCACCCCCGAGGCGGCTGAGCAACTGGCAGCCAAAAAGAACTTGCGGCTTTTGGTTCTGCCGGACTTTGCGGTTGGGCCGGCCCAAACCATTCGCACCCTGGCTGGGGGCTTCCTGGTGCAGGAGGCTGACTTGGCCCAGGGATCCGACCGCCGCCCGTCCTGGCGGGTGGTGAGCGAGCGCCAGCCGACACCGGAAGAGTGGGCGGATCTGGAGTTTGCCTGGACGGTCTGCAAACACGTGAAATCCAACGCCATCGTCGTTGCCCGGCAGGGGCAGACCCTCGGCATTGGCGCAGGCCAGATGAACCGGGTAGGCGCCGTCGAGCTTGCCCTTCGCCAGGCCGGCTCGCAGGCAGCAGGAGCGGTTTTGGCCAGCGACGGCTTTTTCCCCTTTGCCGACAGTGTGGAGGCGGCAGCCCGTGCTGGGATCCGCGCCATCATCCAGCCGGGAGGCAGTCTCCGCGATGCCGATTCCATTGCTGCTGCCAATGCTGCTGGGATCGCCATGGTCTGCACTGGCATCCGTCACTTTTTGCACTAGGGCAGACCCCAGGCTCTGGCCCGCTCCGCCAGCCAGCCCTCAGCGCGCAGGTTCTCCAGCTCGCGGCGCACCCGCAGCCGCAATTCAGCATGCTCCAGCCCCTTGGGCAGGGCAATGCCCAGCCCCACCGCCGCCAACGGGGATCCCAAAAACTGAAACTGGGGGTGCTCCGCCAGCCACCCTGCCAGCACCGAGCGATCCGCTGCCCAGGCCTGCACCGCTCCCTTTAGGAGCAATTCCGCCCCTTCCCGGTAGGAATCCACCGCCACCAACTCAACCCCTGGGAGGTAGCGCTGGAGGTAAGGAATAGCAGCCGATCCGCGCAGGACGGCAATCCGCGCGCCGCCCACATCCGACCACCTTTCCCAGTTGTGGGAACGGGCCACAACCAAGCTGGGGCCATCCTGATAGTAGGGCGAGGTAAACTCCACTTGTCGCGCCCGATCCGGCGTAATGCCAAGCTGGGCAATAGCCAGATCTACCTCCCCAGCGGCCACTGCCTGCAGCCGCTTCACGTTGGCTACCGGCACCAGCTCCACCGCCTCCGCGGATCCCAAGAGCCGGGATCCCAGCTCGCGGGCCAGCTCGATCTCAAACCCCTGCAGCTTGCCCATGGGATCGCGAAAGCCCAACGGCCTCAGGTTGTCTTTGACCGCAATTCGCACCTGACCCGAACGCACAATCTCTGGCCAGGGGCGGGCAGCCGCAGGGATCCCCCTCCCCAAGCAAGCCAAGGCCAGGCCGGCTGCCATGCAAGACCTCTGGATTGCTGCGGCCAACGGAGACCGAGACCCCATCTCTTTAGGAGGCGCGGGCCTGGCGAGCTGCTTCCACCACTTGGGTAAAGGCTTCTGGATCCAGGAAGGCCAAGCGGGCCAGCATTTTGCGGTTCAGTTGGATATTGCCTTTTTTGAGGCCGTCGATGAACTCGCTGTAGCGCAGGCCCTGGGCGCGGGTGGCCGCGTTGATGCGGGCAATCCACAGGCGGCGAAAATCCCGCTTCTTGCGCCGGCGATCCCGGTAGGCGCTGCGCAGAGCCTTCATCACCTGCTGGTTGGCAGTGCGGAACAGCTTGGAGCCGGCTCCTCGAAAGCCTTTGGCTAGCTTGAGGATCTTCTTACGACGCTTGCGGGCAACATTGCCGCGTTTGACTCTCATGGCAGTAACCCAATACAGACGGATATAGAAGTTGGCGAGCCCCCGGCAAACCTTGAGACTTCAACCCGTCCCCAACGTGCCGAGGCGTCGGGGAAGCGGCGCGTAGCGCGAACAGGACCCAGCTAGTGGGTGTTGGGCAGCATCAGGCGCACATTGGCCAGATCCTGCTTGCTTACCAGGGCTACACCCGCCAGCTTGCGCTTACGGTTGCTGGTTTTGTGCTCAAGTAGGTGGTTGTGCCCGGCCCGGCGGCGCATAAACTTGCCGCTGCCGGTGAGGCGAAAGCGCTTGGCGGCTGCCTTGCGAGTTTTGATTTTGGGCATGGCAGTACCCCCAGAATGGGTGGGGCTGGAGAAAAGGTCACAGCCTCCCAGCATAGAGCAGGAAAGTCCAAGAAGGCAAATGCTGCCACCGGTCTTGGCTGCCCACATTTGCTCAGAGGCACTCAAAGACAGCCCTCCCGTGGCTCCAAGAGCAGCACTTGCCAGCGCAGCAACTGCTGCAACTGCGGCCAGCCCAGGGGAGACTCCAGGCTGTCTTGAAGGGCTTGGACGGTGCGGATCCCGTCCACCTGCTGCAGGAAGGCGAAGGCTTCCTCGCTGAGGGAGATTGCCTCGTAGGCGTAGTTGAAGATGCTCCGGCCCGGCCACAGGCCTAGACATGGGCTGAGGTGGGCAACAGCCGAGGCCACCGCCTCCGGACTGGTCCATTCCCAGCGGGGGAGGGGAGGCTTGCCGAGGAAGAGCTCGTAGTGGGCCACCACCGGATCCAGCAGCTCGATCAGGCGGTAGCGCTCCGGCTCTGGCAGTTGAGCCGCCTGGGCCAGCAGGGCCTCATCCTGGCCCAACACCCGTTCCAGCCGCCAGAACTCCGGGTTGGAAAAGCGCAAAAACTGCAGCCCGGAGGCGCGGATCAGCTCAAACAGGGTCTCAATGTTGTAGTCCACTTCCTGCGGGTGCAGGTACATGTCGGCAAAGCATTCGTCGTCCACGTTCTCAACGGCCCAGCGGGCGCGTTCCTGCTGCTGGATGCGGTTGCTCTCCGGCAAAATCCGGAAGAGGCGGCGGCCTACCTGTAGCCCTTGTTGCAGGTGTTCTGCGGAAGCCAGGGGCTGGTGTTCGGAGCCGGCGACCAGTAGGCGGATGGCCTTTTGCATCAGGCGAATTTCGTGGCGGCCCAGCTCGCCATAGACAAACAAATGCAGGATCCCGCCAGGGGCCAATTTGCTCGCCAGCGCCTGCAGCCCCGCCAGCGGATCCGGCAGGTGGTGGAGCATGCCCACGCAGTTGATGAAGTCGAACTGCCCCGGCAGTTGGTCGATGTCGTAAACGTTGAGCTGGCAAAACTGCACCGGCGGCGCCTGGGAAGCCCGGCAGCGGGCCTTGGCAATCTCCAGGGCGCGGCCGCTTAGGTCAAAGGCCCAGATCTCCGCTTCCGGGTTTTGGTGGGCGATGTATTCTGTCCCTACCCCAGAGCCGCAGCCGGCATCCAGGATGCGCACCTTGCGCCGGCCCGGATGGGATCCGGTGCAAAAGGCATAGGCCTGGGGCCAGCTCCAGCGCCAGTTCCACCCCGGCGGGGGAACGGTGCCGATGGGCTGTGGTGGGAAGGGGTAGAGGTCGTAGAGCTGCCGCACTTGCTCAAGGATCTGTTCGGCGTTGCGGGACTGCATAGGCTCTCCGGCCAGACTATCCAGACTATAGTGACGATATCCCCCTCACGAGATGTTCTGCCGCCCCCTATGGCTGTTCGCTCCTCTCACCCGTTGCAAGCTGGCCTCACCTTCGATTGGCTCAAACTGAGGGCTGAGCTCAAAAAAATTCTCGATCCCCGGCGGGTGATCAGCAGGCCGGAGGAGCTGCTGGTTTACGAGTGCGACGGGCTGACCAGCTACCGGCAAAGGCCGGCTCTGGTGGTGTTGCCGCGCACCACGGAGGAGGTGGCGCAGGTGGTGAAGCTGTGCAGCCGCTACCAGGTGCCCTTCGTGGCGCGGGGATCCGGCACCGGCCTTTCGGGAGGGGCGCTGCCGCTGGAAAATAGCGTCGTCATCGCCACCACCCTGATGAAACAGATCCTGGAGATTGACCTAGACAACCGCTGCATGGTGGTGCAGCCGGGAGTAATCAACGCCTGGATTACCCAAGCGGTGGCCGCCCAGGGCTATTTTTATGCGCCGGATCCCTCCAGCCAGTCGGTTTGCTCCATCGGCGGCAATGTGGCGGAAAACTCCGGCGGCGTCCACTGTCTCAAGTACGGGGTGACGGCCAACCACATCCTCGGCCTGACGGTGGTGCTGCCGGATGGGGAAGTGGTGCGCTGGGGGGGCAAGATCCCGGAGATGCCCGGCTACGACTGGGTGGGCCTGTTCGTCGGCTCCGAGGGCACTCTGGGCATTGCTACCGAGATTACCCTGCGCTTGCTCAAGGCGCCGGCCCAGGTGCAGGTCTTGCTGGCGGATTTTGACAGCGTCGAGGCGGCAGGAGCCACCGTTTCCGACATCATCGCCGCCGGGATCATCCCCGCCGGCCTGGAGATCATGGACAACTTCAGCATCAATGCTGTGGAGGATGTGGTGCAGTTGGGCTGCTACCCGCGGGATGCGGCAGCCATCTTGCTGGTGGAGGTGGACGGGCTGGAGCTGGAGGTGGAGGAAGTCGGCCAACAGGTGAGGGCGCTCTGCTTGAAAAACGGGGCCCGCCAGGTGCAGGTGGCCGTCGATGCAGAAGAGCGGGCGCGGCTGTGGAAGGGGCGCAAGGCGGCCTTTGCCGCCATGGGCAAGCTCAGCCCCAACTACTACGTCCAGGATGGGGTGATCCCCCGCAGCCAGCTAGCCTATGTCCTCAAAGAAATCGAGCGCCTCAGCCGCCAGTACGGCTACCCGGTGGCCAATGTGTTCCACGCCGGCGACGGCAACCTCCATCCGCTGATTCTCTACGACGAGTCGGTGCCGGGATCCCTGGAGCAGGTGGAGAAGCTGGGGGGTGAGATCCTCAAGCTCTGCGTGCGCCTGGGAGGCAGCATCTCTGGCGAGCATGGCATCGGGGCCGACAAGCGCTGCTACATGTCGGAGATGTTTACGCCCACGGATTTGGAGAGCATGCAGTGGGTGCGGCAGGTGCTCGACCCGCAGCACATCGCCAATCCCGACAAGATCTTTCCCACCCCCCGCACCTGCGGCGAGGCGGCCCACGCCCACCGGCAGCCGGAATGGCAAGGGATCCCGGTCTTCTAGGTGGCCTGGCGCTGCTGCTGCAGCTCGGCAAAGGCCTGGGCAAAGTCCTCCTGGCGGATGACCAGGGTCTTGGGATCCACCGACTCGGCAGTGGCCCGGTGGCGGCGAATGGCGGCAATTGCCGCCCGGTTGCTCAAGAGAGCCAGATCGGCGCCGCTCCAGCCTTCCGTGCGCTCAGCCCATCCTTCCAGATCCACATCCGGCCCCAGGGGGCGCTTGCGGTTGTGCACGGCCAAGATCTCCCGCCGCCCGGCCCGATCCGGCAGCTCCACACTCAGGTGCAGCTCCAGCCGGCCGGCGCGGGTGAGGGCGGGATCCAAGCTGGCTTTGCGGTTGGTGGCGGCCACCACCAACACCCCCTGGCTGGGGCGGATCCCGTCCAGTTCGGCCAGCAGTTGCCCCAGAACGCGGTCGCTGACGCCGCTATCGCCGGAGTAGCTGCCCCGCGCCGGGGCGAGGGTGTCGATCTCGTCGATGAAGATGACACAAGGGGCGCACTGGCGGGCGCGGGCAAAGAGCTCTCGCACCGCCTGCTCGGAGGATCCCACCCATTTGCTCAAGAGCTCTGGGCCGGAGACGGCGATGAAGTTGGCCTTGGCCTGGGAGGCAATCGCCTTGGCCAGCAGGGTCTTGCCGGTGCCGGGAGGGCCGCTGAGGAGGATCCCTTTGGGCGCTTGCGCCTGGGCCTGCTCGTACAGCTCCGGGTGCAGCAGGGATCCCTCGATGGCCTCCTGCAGAACCTGCTTGGCCTGCTCCAGGCCGCCGATCTGATCCCAGCTCACCTGGGGCGACTCGATTTCCACTGAGCGCAACACCGCCGGCTTCACCTGTTGCAGGGCCTGCTGAAAGTCCGCCGCCGAAACTGTCAAGGAGTCGGGGATGGGGGATCCCAGATCCGGCACCTGCCGCCGCAAGGCCGCATAGGCTGCCGCCTGGCACAGGCCGCGCAGATCTGCCCCCACAAAGCCCAGCGTCTGATCCGCCAGGCTGTCCAAGTCCACATCTTCTGCCAGCGGCATGCCGCGGGTGTGGATGGCCAAGATCTCCCGCCGCCCCTCCCGATCCGGCACCTTGAAAATGACCTCGCGGTCGAAGCGGCCCGGTCGCCGCAGCGCCGGATCCAGGGCCTCGGGCCGGTTGGTGGCCGCCAGCACCACAACACCTTTTTGGGCCACAAAGCCGTCCATCAGCCCCAGCATTTGAGCCACCAGGCGCTTTTCCACCTCTCCCTCGACGGCGGCGCGGTTGGGCACAAGGGCGTCGATTTCGTCGATGAACACCAGACAGGGGGCCGACTTGGCCGCCTTTTCAAATACCTGCCGCAGGCGCGCCTCCGCCTCCCCATAGTACTTGCCGATCAGCTCCGGGCCGACGAGGGCAATGTAGTTCACCCCCAGGCTCTCGGCCAAAGCGCGGGCCGTCAGGGTCTTGCCAGTGCCAGGGGGGCCAACCAACAGCACGCCACGGGGCGGCTCCAAACCCAACTTGGCCAGCAGATCGGGCCGCTTGAGGGGGATCTCCACCAGCTCCCGCAAAGCTTGCAGTTGTTCCTTCAACCCCCCCACATCCTTGAGGCGCGGTCCCGGCCAGGTGTCTGGGCTGCCGGGGGGGTCGGCGACAGTGGCCTCAGGCGTAGGGTCAGCCTTGGGCGGCTCGCGCCAGCCTGACGTGGACATCACCTGAGGCTCGCTGCTCCAGGAGGGATCCCCCGTCTGGGCACTGCGGCGGCGGGGGATAGAACCAGAAGGGGGGATGGAGCTGCCCAGGGATCGGGCCTGGATGCGCACTTCGGTTCGCAGCCCCCCCGTGTTTTTTTTCTCGTCCAGCTTCTGGGCTAGCTCGATGAGCTGCTCAATACCCTGGATAAAGTCGCTTAGATCCGCCACAGCCCGGGTTTTCCGTCTACAAATGACCCACCAACAGAGGTTTTAGCCCATCCCTTGCCGGCTGAGGCTCTCCCCAGTAAGCCAGGGATCCGGCGCCGGCAAGCTTTCTGGTCAGCCCACAGCCTAGAGAGAGCGGGATTCAGCCACAGCCGAGATGGGGGAAGGGCTGGCGGAGAGCTTGCGCACCTCGGAGCAGAAAGAGGCCATGCTGAAGCCGCCGAAGCGCTTGACGGTGCTGGCCCGCAGGCGCAGGTTGGGGCTGGCAAACCAGATGCGCTCCTCCGACTCGGTCATCTCGTACTCGGTGTAGAGGGTGAGGGCGCCGTCCGATCCCATGACGTAGGTGCCGGCCACCGGCACTTTCTCGGCATAGCCCTGATCCCGCAACAGTTGCCCCCGCATGGGGTTGTCGGGATCGGGAATGGGAACCAGCACCACATCGCCTTTGTACTCTTCGTTGTCCCACTCCTGCTCCCCATTCCACTGCACTCGCGCCGCCCCCACGGCCCGCCGTGGATCCACCTTGAACAGCTCACAAACCTGGATAACTGCCGGATCGGCGGGCGAAAGGGTAGCAATTTGCATCCGCGATCTCCCCCCCTCAGAGCGGCGAAAGGCCAAGTGATGGCTGGTACGCTGACACATCCACTCGCCAGCGCTGAGGGCAAAAAACTCCATTACGGTCATCATGGCCGACGCGGATCCTCCTCGATAACAACCGAAATTTGCCGATTCTAACTTGCGCTGTAGCCGTAGATTGGCTCTTGCCGGCTCTGCTGTTCGCGCCAAAACTGCTCGGCAAAAGCCACCGTCGGGTGGAGGGGGGCGCGGGGTTTGCTGCGCAGAACCATGCCCGCCTCTTCGGGCGTGCGGTTGCCCTTGCGCTGGTTGCAGCGCTCGCAGGCAGTCACCACATTGTCCCAAGTGTGGGATCCCCCGCGAGAAAGAGGCACGACATGATCCAGGGTTAGGTTGTGGGTGCTGCCACAGTACTGACAGGTGTGGTGATCCCGCCGCAGAACCTCCCGCCGGTTAACAGGGGGCACTCGCCAGGCCCGCTCTTTGCCCTTGATGGTCAGGCGGATGTGCTCGGGCACCTCGATCACCTGGCTGGGGGAGCGCACTTTCCATACCGGCACATTCATCATCGCCAGCGGCTCTGCCTTGCCCGTCAGCAGCAGCACAATCGCCCGCCTAATGTTGACCCGGCTAATGGGCAAGTAGTTTTGGGAGAAGACAACGATCGACTGTTCCAGGACGTGGGTAGCAGCAGTCATGACTTAGCTCTTCCATTTGCCGCCATTGTCCTGAGAAATCCGGCGAATGACAAGGTTTTCCCGCAGTGGGCACCATCCAGGCGGATCCCCACCGTTCAACATTCCAGAGTTTCTGACGATCGGGAGCCGGACAGATGGGCTAGTATCCGGGTGATGGTCGGATCCCGTGCCTCCCATGACCTACCCGCTGCATATCGCCTTGGTTTGGCACCAACACCAGCCCCTCTACAAAAGTCCGATAGCGGGTAAATATCGCATGCCTTGGGTGCGCCTACACGGGATCAAAGACTACCTCGACTTGGTTCTGCTGCTGGAGCGCTATCCTCGCCTGCACCAAACGGTCAACCTGGTGCCCTCTCTGATTGTGCAAATCGAAGACTACGTGGCCGGCTCCGCCTTCGATCCCTATTTGGAGCTGACTTTATCTCCTGTCGAAAAGCTGACCCCGGAGCAGCGGCGCTTCATTGTCGAGCGTTTCTTCGACAGCCATTACCCCACCATGATTGAGCCCTATCCCCGCTACCGCCAGCTCTACGAACAGCGGGAATCGCAGGGGATCAACTGGTGCCTACAGTACTGGACACCGCAAGACTTCAGCGACCTGCTGGCCTGGCACAACCTCTCCTGGTTCGATCCCCTCTTCCACGAGGATCCCGAGATCGAGGGCTGGATCAAGATGGGATCCGGCTTTACCCTGGCGGATCGGCAGCGGATCTATGCCAAGCAGCAGCAGATCCTGGCCGCCATCTTGCCCCAGCACGCCAAGCTGCAAGAGAGCGGCCAACTGGAGCTGACCACCAGCCCCTACACCCATCCCATCTTGCCCCTGCTGGTGAGCGAGCGCTCGGCGCGGGTGGCTCGGCCCGGCTTGCCCCTGCCCCGCTACCCCTTCCACTGGGAGCAGGATGTCCACAGCCAACTGGAGCGGGCCAAGCAGATCTACCGGGAGCGCTTTGGCCGCGAGCCGCGGGGTCTGTGGCCTTCGGAGCAATCCGTGAGCCCGGCCATTGTCCCCATCGTGCAAAAGCAGGGTTTTGAGTGGATCATCTCCGACGAGGGCGTGCTGGGCTGGAGCCTGGGCCAACCCTTTCATCGCGACGGGCAGGGCCATATCCTCGAGCCGGAAAAGCTCTATCGGCCCTACCGTCTGGAGAGCGAGGCAGGGGATCTGGCCATTGTCTTTCGGGATCACCGCCTCTCCGATTTGATCGGCTTCAGCTACAGCGCCATGCCCGCCGATGCTGCCGCCAAGGATCTCATCGGCCACCTGGAGAGCATCCGCAACCGCCTGCCCCAGGAACAGCCCTGGCTGGTCACCATCGCCCTAGATGGGGAAAATTGCTGGGAGTACTACCCCCAAGATGGCCGGCCCTTCCTGGAGAACCTCTATGCCCGCCTCAGCCAGCACCCGGCGCTGCGCTTGGTGACGGTTTCGGAGTTTTTGGACCAGTTTCCCCCTACGGAGTTTCTGCCAGCCGAACAACTGCACAGCGGCTCCTGGATTGAAGCTGACTTTACCACTTGGATCGGGGATCCCGTCAAAAACCGCGCCTGGGAGCTCCTGGCCCAAGCCCGCCAGGTCATTCAGGATCACCCTCACGCCAATCCCGAAGCCTGGGAAGCCCTCTGGGCCGCCGAGGGATCCGACTGGTTCTGGTGGTTTGGGGCGGGCCATTCCTCGGCCCACGATGCCGTTTTCGACCAGTTGTTTCGGGAACATCTGCAGGCCCTCTACACCGCTTTGGGAGAGGCCGTGCCGGCAGTGCTGCAGTTCCCTCTCGAGGATCACGATGGGCTGGGGGATCGCCTGCCGCAAGGATTTATCCACCCGGCCATCAACGGCCGCCCCGCCGAACGGGAGTGGAGCCAAGCCGGGCGGGTGGAGATCGGCGCCGCCCGCGGCACCATGCACCGCAACAGCGTCGTCCGCCGCCTCTGGTACGGGTTCGATCACTTCAACCTCTACCTGCGGCTGGATTTTAACTCGGTGGTGCAGCGGCCCAAGCAACTGCAGGTGCTGTGGTTTTACCCCAACTGCGTCACCGTCAACAGCCCCATTCCCCTCCAAGGGTTGCCGGCAGAAGCCCCCCTCAACTACCACTACCGCCACCTGTTGAAGCTATCGCTGCCGCCCCCCGGCACCGGCCAGCATCCCGCCCCTGTCGAGGCTCAGCTCTTGCAGGCAGGGGAGTACCACACCTGGCACGCCATCAGCCACCAAGTGAAAGCGGTGGTGGATGCCTGTTTGGAGGTGGCTATTCCTTGGAGCAATCTGGGCGCCCAGCCGGGACAAGAGCTGCAGTTCGTCATCGTGGCCGCCGATGGCGAGACCTTCCAGGAAGGGATCCCGCCCAAGGCCACCATCGCCCTGCGCAGGCCTTGAGCGGCTGGCCGTTGATCCTTAGAATCTCTGGTTATGCAGCGCGACCTCTACCCGCCCATCGAGCCTTACGATCACGGCTTTCTCCCCGTCTCTTCCCTGCACACCCTCTACTACGAGCAGTGCGGCAACCCAGACGGGAAGCCGGTGGTGTTTTTGCACGGAGGGCCCGGCGGCGGCATCGATCCCCTTTACCGGCAGTACTTCGAGCCCAGCCGCTGGCGGGTGGTGCTGTTCGATCAACGCGGCTGCGGCAAGAGCCGCCCCTACGCCGAGCTGCGGGAGAACACCACCTGGGATCTGGTGGCCGATATCGAAAAGCTGCGCCGGCACCTGGGCATTGAGCGCTGGTGGGTGTTCGGGGGCAGTTGGGGCAGCGCCCTCGCCTTGGCCTATGGGCAAACCCACCCCCAATCCTGCCTGGGGTTTATCTTGCGGGGCATTTTTCTGCTGCGCTCGTTTGAGATCCGCTGGTTCTACCAGTCGGGGGCCAGCTACCTGTTCCCCGATGCTTGGGAACATTACCTGGATCCCATCCCCCCCAACGAGCGGGATGACCTGCTGGCAGCCTACCACCGCCGCCTCAACGACCCCGATCCCCAGGTGCGCCTGAGGGCGGCCCGCGCCTGGGCCATCTGGGAGGCCAGCACCAGCAAGTTGATCCCCAGCCCTGAGCTCATCGAGCGCTTTGGCCGGGAAGAGTTTGCCGAGGCCTTTGCCCGCATCGAGTGCCATTACTTCGTCCACGGCGGCTTTCTGGATCCTGAAGATCAGCTCCTCAGGGGGGTGGAGCGCCTGCGCCATCTGCCGGCTGTCATTGTCCAGGGGCGCTACGATGTGGTCTGCCCCCCCATTTCCGCCTGGGAACTGCACCAGGCCTGGCCAGAGGCGGAGTTTCATCTCATTCCCGATGCCGGCCATTCCATCACCGAGCCCGGGATCCGCACCGCCCTGCTGCAGGCCACCGATCGCTGCGTTGGTCTGTGAGCCGCTGAGATAGGCCGGGTTGAGGATCCCAAGAGCTTGAAGAATTGCTACAGAAATGCCGGCAAAACCTTGGGATCTAGCCCCAAAGCACGGCCAAGCCTATCGACAGTTGGCGATTTTGGGTTTATCACTGAGGGAAGGGCGGTGCAAGCTGCCCGGTTGATGGCTTCCGCTGTCTCTCTCGGGCTGGTCGATCCATCCCGATGCTTTTGCGGATCTCAACTTGTTATTCTTCGCCGTTTCCAGGCTCGAACTATGCAGAAACCGAACACTCTGTTCAAGCTTGCCCTCGCCCTGCCCGCCTCCCTCCTGCTGGCAGATGCTGTTGTGGCCTACCCCTGTGACTTGGTTGGGGGTGAAGCTTACAACTTCTACAGCCCCACGGTTCAGGTTGACAGTTTCGGGGCTCAGGTGTCGCCTGCTGTCGTAGGCAACGGTTTCATCGGGGTTGCCATCGAAGCGGTGGATGGACAGCCGGCTCAAGGCGCTATCAGCCGTCGCCTGTTCGGCCCTGCGCCTCGAGTTCAAGGGGTGCAGGTGGTTGGCCTGCTCCAGGATGGCCCGGCTCAACGAGCGGGTCTGGCCCAGGGGGATATTTTGATTGGGGTGGACGGGCAGCGGGTCACCTCGGTGCAACATGTGCAGCAAATTATCCAAAACACCCCCGTGGGCCAGCGGGTACCCATTACCTTCCGGCGCAGCGGACAAGTGCTATCGACGGTGGTTGTGGTCGGCGATGGCCGTGTGTTGCGCCCCTTGATGCTGCAGCAGCAGTGAGTGTTGCCAGGGATCCCTTGCTGAGCTCTCTGTGACTGCTGCACTAGGGACAGAGTGGGCAGTTTGGGCGGTTTGCGGCCTCAATGGGCTGCTGTTTTTAGCCATGCTTGCCCTGATTCCTGTCCTCTTGAACCTGCGGTCGGCGCTCTGGGTTACGGAGCGGGCTATGGCTGATTGGCGGGAAGCCGCTGAGCGGGCTTTGGCTCCCACGCCAGCTGAGTTGCTGCGCCTGCGGGATCGGCTGCGGGAGAATCGCCATACCCTCGACCGCTGGCAGCGCCGTCTGCAGTTTTGGCAAGGGATCCGCAGGGTGGCTGTTTGGCTGGGGCGCAGGCTGTGAGGGGCATGGATACCCATCCCATCCGGCTGCAGGTGATGGCCAATGCGCTGGCGGGGATCGCCGAGGAGATGGGGGCGCGCCTCATCCGCGGTTCTTACTCGGCCAACATCAAGGAACGGCGGGATTGCTCGACAGCCCTGTTCGACGCCCAAGGGGCCTGTATTGCCCAGGCGGCCCACATTCCAGTTCACCTGGGAGCTCTCTCGGAGGCGGTGCGGGCGGTGGTGGCAGCCGGCCCGCGGCCCGGCGATGTGTTCGTCCTCAACGATCCCTACCAGGGGGGATCCCATCTGCCGGATATCACGGTGGTTACGGCCATCCCCGGCCTGCGGGATCCAGAACAGGTCTGTGCCTATGCGGTGAACCGCGCCCACCATGCCGATATTGGGGGGATGCGCCCCGGCTCCATGCCCGCCGACTCTACGGAAATCTGGCAGGAGGGGCTGGTGATCCCGCCGCTACGGCTGGCCCAGATGACCTCGACAGGGGAGCTGCGCTGGCAGGAGGATCTGCTGCGCCTGATCCTGGCCAATGTGCGCAACCCTGAGCAGCGGCGGGGAGATTTGCAGGCCCAGGTGGGGGCCAGCGCGGTGGGGGTGAGCCGGTTTGGCGAGCTGCTGGCCCGGTTCGGGGAAGAGGAGGCCTGGCAGTTGATTGCCGGGGTGATCGCCTACAGCCGACGGCGGATGCAGGCCCAGATCCGCGCTCTGCCCGATGGGATCTACACCGCCTGCGACTACCTGGAGGGCTACGGGGATCCGCCTGAGCCCATTGAGATCCGGGTGCAGGTAGAGGTCAAGGGGGAGAGGCTGCGGGTGGACTTCGCCGGCACAGCCCCGGCCACCGCGGGGAACCTGAACGCGCCTCTGGCCGTGACCCGCTCGGCGGTGCTCTTTGCCCTGCGCTGCCTGTTGGATCCCACTGCCCCCAGCAATGTCGGCCTGGAGGATCCCATCGAGATTGTGGCCCCGCCCGGCTGCCTGGTCAATGCCCAATTTCCGGCGGCGGTGGTGGCCGGCAACGTGGAAACCTCGCAGCGCATTGCCGATGTGGTGTTCAAAGCCCTGGCCCCGGTGGCCGGATCCCGTGCCATCGCCCAGGGGCAGGGCACCATGAACAACTGCGTGCTGGGCAACCGCCACTTCACCTACTACGAAACCCTGGGGGGCGGCCAGGGGGCCAGCCAGCAGCGACCAGGCCTGGATGGGGTGCACGTGGGCATGAGCAATACCCTCAACACCCCCATCGAAGCCCTGGAGCTGGAGTATCCCCTGCGGGTGCTGCGCTACGAGTTGCGCCCAGATTCCGGCGGCCATGGCCGCCAGCGGGGCGGGTGGGGGCTGATCCGCTCCATCCAGACCTTGCAAGATTGCACCCTCTCCCTGCTCACCGACCGGCGCCACCATGCCCCGCAAGGGGAAGAAGGCGGCGAACCTGGCCAGCTGGGGATCAACCTCGTCAACGGGGATCCCTTGCCCAGCAAGATCAGCCGCCCCCTGAAAGCCGGCGATGTGCTCACCCTCTACACCCCTGGCGGCGGGGCTTGGGGGTCCAGCGAGGAGGAGCAGGCACCCGAACCCACATAGCGCAGGCGAGCGAGAAACAACTGCTCGCAGCGGCGGAGCACATCATCGCGGCTGGCGAAGTGCTCCAGCCTTTGCACTTCTTGACCCTTCTCAAACAAAATTAAGGTCGGCAGCGAGCGCACCCGATAGCGGCGCGGCAGCCAAAAATTGTCGTCCACATTCACCCGCAGCACCTTGACCGCGCCGCCCCACTCTGCTGCGAGACGGTCGGTAATCGGCTGAATGAAGCGACACAGGCCACACCAAGGGGCACCAAAATCCACCAACACCAACCCGTCACTTGTCAAAAGTTCTTGATTAAAAGCATCTAAAGCAACTTGCAAGTTCATCACTCCCAGACTAAAGAAGTTGTTTGGGATCATGCTACCAGGCAACCCCGCTGGCTGCAGAAACCATTTGCGGATGAAAGGCATAAAGAATCACAACAAAGCTGAACACCCCCAGATAGGCCCAGCGCAGAAACTCTCGCGGTTGCAGGTGTTGTCGCCGCTGCAGAATGGCCAAGCCGGGGATCACAGAAGTACGGGCCTTGAGATCGCGGAAGGCCTGGCCGTATTTCCGCTCCAGACGGTGATCCCCGTGCCAGACGGCGAACAGGTGGTAGGCCACCAGCCCCAGGGAAGTGACCAGCATAAAACTGGAGCCAATCCAAAGGGAATGGGCCACACACCAGATCACCTGGCCCACCATTTGGGGGTGGCGGGTGATGCGGATGATCCCGGTCTCAAACAGGTGAATCTCCGGCTTGTGAATGGCAGCAATCTCCAGTAAGTTGAAGGTAGCCGGATACAAAAAGAAAAACGAGAGCGCCGACAAAAGAACAACGGTGGTGTGAATGCCGGGGACAGCATGGAGATCCCAGAGGATCACCCCGTCGTAGCGATGGTTCAAAAAGTAGATCAGCAACAGCGGAGCCAAGCTGAGGCTGACCAGCGCAAAAAGAAGGCGGTACAGACGGGATCCCAGCCAAGCTTCCCCCCAGGGGCGCAAGTGGGCCAGCCCACTGTGAGCACAGGCAAACCCCAAGATCATGCCCAACATGATCGCGTGGGATCTGTACCGGGCGAGCTCCGGCAGCAAGTGGTTGAAGAAAGTGGACAGCATCTTTTCGATGGCTCCTCTTCCGGTGTCGCTGTGACTTATGCTTAAAGATAAGTTACATTGGGCAACCTTCCGATGCTGAAACCTTTTTTTCTACGTTTTCTCGGCCTGCTCCTCTCGGTCACCCTGATGCTGGGCTGGGCGACCGCAAGCGCTCAGGCGGCCCGCCTCACCGGCAAGTACTACGAAGACAGCATGACCCTGATCCAAACCCTGCGCACCGTTCTCTCGGAAGCGGATCCCGTGATGAATCCAGAGGAGGCGCAGGTGGAAGCGATGGAGGCCATTCAAGAATTTGCAGGGCGCTACCATGGCCATCGCTACGACAAGCTGCAATCCTTTACGACTCTGCGCACCGTGTTCAACACCGTGGCCTCCCACTACCGCACCTCCAAGCGGCCTCTTGACCCAGAGAAGGTGGAGCGGGTGCTGATGCAACTGGATCGCGCTGAGCTGGCCTTGCGCCGCGAAGGTTAAGCTTTTCAGATCTCCCAGATCCAAATCACTGGGCGAGGCGCAGGATTACCTTGATGACAACCCGGTGGAGGCTGCTTTCGCCAAGCTCCAGATCGCCCCCCATTTCTCTCAGGAGCCGTTCGCTCACCCGCCAAGCAGCGCAACCCTTTGTTTGGATGGGCACATGGCACCGCCCTTCCAGATTCCACTCCAGGCACAGGCGCCCCTCCGCTGCTGCGACGGGATAGAGGTGTAGAGCCATCGAACCATAGCGTAGGGTGCGAATACCCCAGCGACACACCCCCAGCAGAGCCTGCACCAAACCGTGGGGATCCGCCCAAACCATAAGGCTGTCCGGGAGGGCGGGCAGCTCAGAGGCAGAAGGCGGTTGTAGGATCGGCCATTCGTAGCGAATGCCCTGATCCTGGGCCTGTAGGCGAGTTAGGCTGTACACATCCTGAAGGAGGGGACGGAGTCGGGTCGGCTTCGGTTGCAAGGGTTGAATGGGCAGGTCGTGGCGGGCCAGGCGGCTGTACTCCTCGAGCAACTGGATCAGGCGCTCCACCGCTTCTTTGGCACTTTGAAGGTACTCCCGCTCTTCTTCGCGGGAATCGCACAGATCGGACAGCACCAACTGCAGGGATCCCATCTGGCTGCTGAGGGGGTTGCGCAGCTCGTGGCCAATGCTGACGAGCAGCTCCTGCTGAAAGGCGCGCATCACCTCCGAGCGCTCAAACGCAAACTGCCAATCCACCGCCTCTTGCCTGACGGCAGCAGCGGCCTGCTGGGAGGGAGGATCGGGTTTTGCTGCGGGCAAGGGTTTCCTCCAGAGGTACTTCGGACAAAAGGTAGGAGATCCCGTTGATGTTCGAAGCAGGGCGTTCGGATGGAGAGCCTTGGGTTTTAGCTAGTTTGACAACGGCGCGCTGATACATTTACGCTGAACACTGCTGAGCATTACTGCTCAGCGGTGAAGCGATAGCATTCTGTCCGTTTCCGTTGTCACTACGCGACGCTGAC
>NZ_JBSSEF010000024.1:0-43973 GCF_054061455.1 Thermostichus sp. OS-CIW-20 | reverse complement strand
GTTGGATAACAGTGGTCATGATGGCAAACTTCCCTGAGGAAGCGCGAAGATTGACAACCTAACCTTAAATCATCCGTTAAGTTCTGTCAACTACCTCGCTTGATCCTGAGAGAGGCCATGTCAGTTCCCCGCTGGATTTTAGGGATCCACACCACCACGCCTGTTCTGGGCTTGGCCGTGTTGCCGCTGGAGGAGAAGCTGGGGGAGAGCCGCAGCCGGAGTTGGTGGCTGGATCGGGAGATGGCGGCGCAGTTGCACCCTTGCCTGAAGGAGTTCTTGGCCGGCCAGGACTGGTCGCAGATGGCGGGGATCGCTGTCGCTCTGGGGCCGGGGAGTTTTACCGGCAGCCGTTTGGGGGTAAGTGTGGCGCGGCTGTTGGGCCAGCAGTTGCGCATTCCGGTGTTCGGCTACTCGACTTTGGCGGTTCTCGCCCGCCAGGTGTGGCAGGAGCAGGGATCCCCGCCTCAGCCGCTGACGGTGGCGGTGCAGATGGACGCCAAGCGAGGGGAGCAGTATGGTGGCGTGTACCGGCTGGGGCCAGAACATTGGGTTGCCGAAGTGGCGGATCAGATCTGGGAAGAAGCGGCTTGGCAGAAGGTTCTGCGGCAGTGGCCCCAGGCTCTGGTCGTCGATGCTGCCGACTGGGTGGATCCGGCGCCTGTGCTGGCGTTGGCGGAACTGGCCCGCGCCGACTTCCAAGCAGGCTTGCGCCCTTCCTGGCAGACGGTGTTGCCTCTTTACGGACGTCAGCCGCCCATTGATCTCAGAGAGCTGAATCGGAGTGCCCCGCAGCCGGGGTAAGATTGGGAAGTCTGAGCAACGGATCCCTGTGCTGACATGATCTCAAGCAACGACTTGCGCCCCGGCGTCTCTGTGGAAATTGATGGCGCTCCCTACAAGGTGATCGAGTTTCTGCATGTGAAACCCGGCAAGGGCGCGGCCTTTGTGCGCACCAAGCTCAAAAATATGCAGACCGGCAACGTTGTGGAGAAAACCTTCCGCGCCGGCGAGATGCTGCCCGCCGCCACTATTGAAAAAGTGAATATGCAGTATCTCTATTCAGAAGGGGACAATTTCGTGTTCATGGACATGGAGACCTACGAACAGGCTCCCCTCAGCGCTGCCCAAATCGGCTCTGCCGTGAAATACCTGAAAGAGAACATGGAGGTGGCCATCCTGCGCTGGAAGGGGCAGGTGATCGATGTGGAGCTGCCCAACACCGTTGTCTTGGAAGTGGTGGAAACCGACCCCGGCGTGAGAGGAGATACGGCAACAGGGGGAACCAAGCCCGCCAAGCTGGAGACCGGCGCTGAGATCCAGGTGCCTCTGTTTATTAAGGTGGGAGAACGGGTGCGTGTCGATACTCGCACCGACACCTATATAGGCCGCGAGTGATGGCTCCCCCTCTTCTTGCCGCTGGGCTGCCGTTGTGGACAGGTGATGCATCAGGAGTAATCTTCCCTTGGATGTTGTCAATTGGCAGGAAGTTCGCCTTCTGCTGGCCGCTCTGCAGGAGAGCGACGTTACCGAGCTAATCCTGGAGTACAAGGATTTCCGCCTCACCCTGCGCAAAGGGATCCCGGCTGGCCTTGCTGCTGCTGCCGCTGCTCCGCCCGCTGCCCCGCCGCCAGAACCCCCCCCTGCTTCCCCTGCAGAAGCTCCCCCTCCTGAGAGCGCTCCTAAGCCTGCCCCCAGCCACTGGGTGGAGGTGACGGCGCCGATGGTGGGCACCTTCTACAGCGCTCCTGCCCCTGGAGAAACGGATTTTGTGCAGGTTGGCCAACGGGTGAACAAGGGCCAAACTCTCTGCATTATCGAAGCCATGAAGCTGATGAACGAGATAGAAGCTGAAACGGCGGGCGTGGTGAGGGAGATTTTGGTGAGCAACGGCCAGCCGGTGGAATTTGGCCAAGTTTTAATGCGACTGGATCCCACCGGCTAACAACAAGGCTGGGGCAGAGATAGGGAGGGATCCCTTGGTGGAGGAGGGGCTGTGGCAATTTCTCTTGCCGACCTTTGCCTGCGACTAGGCAACTTTGCCGATGCTTCAGCCCAGAGCTGCCGAGATGGTTGAGGGAGTCACGGTTCTGCCCCCCCAGCACATCGTCGGGCAGGAGCTGGCGGCGCGGCTGCTCGTGGCGGCCTTGGAAAAGGGGCGGGTGACCTCAAGCTACTGTTTCTTGGGACCAGAAGGGGTGGGACGGAGCCTGATGGCCCGCTGGTTTGCCCAGGCCCTCTTCTGCGAGGCCAGCTCAGGGATCCCTTGCGGCCAGTGCTCCAACTGCCGTTGGCTCCTCGCAGGCACCCATCCCGATCTCCACTGGGTCAGCCCCACCTATCTCCACCAGGGCCGCCTGATAGCAGCAGACGCCCCGGAGGCACAAGCTCTGCAGCGGCGCTCCCCGCCGCAAATTCGCCTGGAACAGGTGCAGGAAGTGGTTCGCTTCTGTGCCCGTAGGCCAATGCACGCCCGCCGCTCGCTAGTTGTACTGGAGGGAGCGGAAACCCTGACAGAAAGTGCGGCCAATGCCCTGCTGAAAACCCTGGAGGAGCCTGAGCCGGCCCACATCGTTCTTATCGCCTCCCACCACTCGCCTACCCCCCCTCCCCACCCTTTGCCACCGACGCTGCTGTCCCGCTGCCAGATGGTGCCGTTTCGCCGCCTCAGCTCGGCAGAGATGGAGCAAGTGTTGACAGCTTTGGGCTGCCCGGAGCTGCCCGGGATCCCTCGCTCTGAGCTAATTGCCCTAGCCCAAGGCAGCCCTGGACGGGCGCTGGCCGCCCAGCAGCACCTGCAAAGCCTTCCGCCGTCACTGCTGCAGGACCTAAGACGCTGGCCCCACTCGCTGCGGCAGGCGCTGGAAGTGGCTAGGGCAGTGGCTGCTCTCGATTTGCCGGCGCAGCTGTGGCTGATTGACTATCTGCAGCAGCAGTTCTGGGCGCAGGGATCCCGCCAGGCCATCCGGCAACTGGAGCAGATTCGCCAACAGCTTTTGCAATTTGTGCAGCCGCGCCTTGCTTGGGAGGTCAACCTGGCCGGATTCGACAGCAGTGGCAACCCAAGCCCTGTGGCAAAGTGAGGAGAGAGCGTTCAAGACGTGTCTATGCCTGCATGGCTTTCCGCCCTCCTTGCCGCCCTTGGAGGCTACCTGCTGGGATCCATCCCCACCGGCTACTGGGTGGGCCGTTGCTGGGGTGGGATCGACCTCCGCCAAGCGGGATCCGGCTCAACGGGGGCAACCAACGTGTTGCGGACAGTGGGCAAGGGGCCGGCGCTGCTGGTGTTGCTGGTGGACGCTGCCAAGGGAGCGGCAGCGGTGGCGCTGGGATCAGCTCTGGGCTCGCCGTGGTGGGTGGTCGTGGCGGCCCTGGGGGCGGTGATCGGCCATAGCCGCTCCTGCTGGCTGGGCTTCAAGGGGGGCAAGTCGGTGGCCACCAGCCTGGGGATCCTGTTGGCCATGGCTTGGCCGGTAGCCCTGGCTACCTTCGGTGTCTGGCTGCTGGGGATCGCCCTCACCCGCATCGTCTCGTTTAGCTCCCTGCTGGCGGCGGTGGCGGCGCCGCTCTTGATGTGGGCTCTGGGCCAGCCTCTGCCGTATTTGCTGTTTGCCTTGGCAGGGGGGGTTTATGTCATTGCTGCCCATCGCCGCAACATCGAACGCCTGCTGGCCGGCTCGGAGCCGCGCATCGGCCAAAAATGGGCCCAATCCCCCTGATCCCGGTTGTCAAAGTTGCGTAGCTTTACATGGAACCCTCCACCGTGGTTTTTGTCTACGGATCCCTGCTGCGGGGCGGCCAGTACCACAGCCTGCTGCAAGGGGCAGAGTTTTTGGGCCCAGACAGCCTCAACCACATTGACCTCTACGATCTCGGCCCCTACCCGATGGCCGTTCCTGGCCGCAACCGGCTCTACGGCGAGCGCTACCGCATTCCCTTGGGCCTGTTGCCCCGCCTAGATGAGCTGGAAGACCACCCGCGGCTATACGAACGGCAGTGGGTGCAACTGGAGAGCGGCACCTTTGCCTGGGTTTATCTGGGTCGGCCTGAGCAGGTGCAGGGGTGTCCCCTCATTCCTAGTGGCCGCTGGCTGCCCTGGGACCCCTAGAGATCGAAGTGGAGCTTGACGCCCTCAACATACTGGGGCAGTAGCTCGGCTGAGGGTGGATCCCATTCTGGGGGATCCAACTCTCTGGCAGAGGGAGCAACGGCCTCTACGGGGCTGGACGTGCGCTCCAGGTAGTAGATGCAATCTCCGCGTCGCCAGATGCCCGGCTCCGGCAGGTAGAACAGCCGACCGACCTGGGACGACTTGCCCTTCTCCCCAAACCAGCCTCCCAGACGCTGCGGACGCACCAGCAACAAAGGCAGGCAGAGATCGGCTTTGATGCGGTAGGCGAACTGATCCCGCAGCCGCTCCAACGTGGGATCCTCTAGCCCCATCTGGGCCGAAAAAGGGTTGAGCAGCGCTGAGCGCGCTGCCGCGATCGACTCCCGAGCCGAGGCCGCGGCGGATTGGGGGGGCTTCAGGCCCAGGTCCGCCAGGGTGGGCAGGGTGATCGAGCGCAGCTCGGCCCGATTGGCCTCCAGGTAGCTGGCCCAGCGCTGCAGTTGGGAAAAAGGGATCGGCAGGGTGCGGATCCCTTCCGAGATGGGCATCTCCGGCAGCAACACCGTCCAGATGGCGGCAGAAACCGAAAGCTTCACCATCAGCTCGGCAATGGCCCAGTTCACCTGCGGATCCAAAGTCAGGATCAACAGAGTTTCCGCATGGTCGATATCGGCCTTCAAGAAGGCTGACTCGCTCAGCACGGCTTCCTGCAAAGATCCGGGCAGCACCTGGCCAGGTTCCTCTGAGGACTCCGTCCCGCTGACGCGAACCGGCAGGGCTTTGGAGCTGCCATTGCCGCTGGCGGGGTGGGTCCCTGAGGTATGGCCGGCTTTGTGGCCGTTGAGCTCGGCGGGAAGATTGGCGGTGCGCTCGCGCAGACGGGATCCCGACGGCAGCGGCAGCACCTCCACCGCCTGGTTGAGGGAGCGCAGCAACTGGGCCAACTGGCCGACCAGCGGATGGTTGCCGATGATCACCGTAGAACTCCCCTGATCCAAGCCCAGCCAGCGGGCCACCCAGGCAGCGGTCAGCCCCTGCACCGTCACCGTGACCGAGATGGTCAAAAACACCAGCGCCTTGAGGGCATCCCCCCCGGTAATGCCCCGCTCGGTGAGCAAAATGGCAAACAAAGAAGCCACCGAGGCCGCCACGATGCCGCGGGGGGCCAGCCAGGCCACAAACAGCTTCTGCCGCCAATTCAGGTCGCTGCGCCAGGTACACAGCCACACGCTCAAAGGACGCACCACCAGCATCAGGCAGAGCACCGTGGCCAAGGCTCCCCACCCCAGCGCAAATACCGCCTTGAGCGAGAGGGTGGAAGTCAGCAGAATAAACAACACCGAGATGGCCATCACCACCAACTGGCCGTGAAACTGGCGCACGCTCCGCTCGGCAATGGCCGCCTTCTGCCGCACCACCAACCCGGCCATCACCACCGCCATTAGACCCGCCTCGGAGCGCAGCGACTGGGCCAGGGCAAACACCCCCAGCGCCCCCGCCAGCACCACCGAGTTGCGCAGCTCCTCCGTCAAAAACTGCCGCGACCAGAGCAGGAAGGATCCCATCAGCCAGCCCCCCAGCGCCCCCACCGCCGACCCAATGGCCAAGCGGCTAGATAGCTGCTCTAGGGCCAGCAAGAAACTGGGGTGGCCGGAGAGCACCACCTGCAGCACCACCACCGCCAAGATGGCCCCCACGGGGTCGATGAGCACCCCTTCCCCCTCCAGCAGGGTGCTGACGGCGGAATCGACCCGCACCCGCTTCAGGATGGGGTTAATCACCGTCGGCCCCGTCACCACCACCAGGGATCCAAACAAAAAGGCCAGGGGCCAGGGAAACTCCCCCAAATAGTGGGCCGCCAGCGCTCCCCCTCCCAAGGTCAAAAGGGATCCCAGCAACACCAGATTGCGCAAGCTGTCGGAGACCTGGTTAAGGCGTTGCAGCCGCAGGTTCAGCCCCCCCTCAAACAGGATCAGAGCCACCGCCAACGACACCAGCGCCTCCAGGCCAGATCCCATGATTTGGGGACGAACCCAGCCCAGGCCATCTGGCCCCAGCAGCACCCCAAACAGGAGCAGGAAAACAATGCTGGGCACTTTAACAAAATTGGCCAGGACTTGAGCCGCGATCCCGGCCACCAAGGCCAGCGTAAACAGGATCGTCAGCTCAAAGGAGTTTTCCATGCCGAGGCTCAACCTCCCTTAGCGCGAACTCCGTCCCGGCGACTTTGTCCTGGTCAGCATTGGGGCCACAGACGGTTTACCATGAGCAGGCTGCAAACAGCTACAAGGCACCCCCGGCCGGGACAGACACAAGTGGGAGCAAAGAGAAGGCATCTTGGCGAACGGACGCAGCCTAGGCGGATGTAACACTCTATGTAACACCTTGAATTACTGCTCCCTGAGTCTAGGGTAGCTCAGGGAGAAGGCGAGCTCAAATGGCCGCCCTCGGATGGGGCCGCTCCGGGATCCTGTTGTGGGTTCTCCCCTTCACAGGAATTGAGGCGGGCCTCCGCCAGGGGCTTGACACGGCGAATGGGGAGGTTGGCGATCAGGGCCGTCGTCCCCCCTTCTGCCGCCAAGTGAAACTGCATCCCCTCCGAATCCAGCTCCACATAGCGAGATACTACCCCTAAAATCTCCAGGCGCATCGCTTCCAAGGCTGCCGGGGTGAGGTCGGCGCGGTCGTGGGCCAAGATCAGTTTCAGGCGCTGCTTGGCTTGCTCGCGGCTGTTGCCGGAGTGGCGGGAAAAAAGCTGATCCAAGAAATCGAGAAGCATGGGCTTTATTGAAGGTGCATAGCAGGGAAAGCAAAGACTCCAGGCAAAGAGGATGATCCCGTTGAGATGGAGCTCAAGAGCCGTTGAGATTCAGAGCACCTTTTGGCTGAAAAACCGCTTGGCCTTTTCCCAGAAAGACTCGCCCAAGCTGGCCAACTTGGGAAATTGCACCGTCTCCCCTTCCAGCCGTCGGGCAATGCGCTGGATGGCCTGGGCAGCCTGAGTCGGGTTGGCCGAGAGGACTAGGGGCTCCCCTTTGTTGGTGGAGACGATCACCTCCCGGTCTTCTGGAATGATACCCACCAAGGGGATGGCCAGCACCTCCACCACATCTTCCACTGCCATCATCTGGCCAGCGGTTACCATATCGGGGCGCAGGCGGTTGACGATTAGCTGGATAGAGGAAATCCCTGCCGCTTCCAACAAGCCCACCACCCGGTCTGCATCCCGCACCGCTGCTACTTCGGGCGTAGTTACTAGCAGGGCTGCCGTTGCCCCCGCAATGGCATTGCGAAACCCTTGTTCAATTCCCGCCGGGCAGTCGATCAACACGTAGTCATGGCTGCTGGCAAGCTTTTCCATCAACTGCCGCATCTGATCCGGGCTGACTGCCGTTTTGTTGCGGGTTTGGGCCGCCGGCAGCAACGCCAAATTGGGGGTGCGCTTGTCCTTCACCAATGCTTGTTCAAGGCGGCATTCCCCCGCAATCACCTCCAAAGCCGTGTACACCACCCGATTCTCTAGCCCCAGCAACAAGTCCAGGTTGCGCAGGCCAAAGTCGGCATCCACCACCACCACCGAGCGACCCAAGCGCGCCAAGGCAGTGCCCAAATTGGCCGTTAGGGTGGTTTTCCCCACTCCCCCCTTCCCAGAGGTGACGACGATAACTCGGCTCATACCCCCCTCCGCAGAAAATCCTGAAGGCTGGCAATGCAGATGACACCCTCCTGCAAGTAAACCACCTCTGGCGTGTTGGGAGGGGATCCGCCCTCGGGTGGACGGGCCACCTGATCGGCAATGCGCAACTGAGTTGGCTCCAACTGTAAGGCCAAGATCACCGCGCCTCTATCCCCCTCAGCACCAGCATGCACCAGCCCTCGCAGCCGTCCCCAGACCCAAATGTCGCCGCCGGCAATGATCTCGCCGCCGGGGTTGAGATCCCCCAGCAGAAAAACCGAGCCACGGTGGCGCACCGACATCCCCGACCGCACCGTGGACCGCAGGTAGAGGGGAGTAGTATCCGGGGAGACGGGGGGAATCGCCTCCAAGGGGGAAGATTGTTCCACAGAATAGCCTAGGGTCGCCGCCGCGATCGCCGTCCCTCGGGATCCGGTTTGGACGCGCCACAAGGACAACCGATGCCGCGACAACAAGACGGCCAGAGTTTGTAGGGTGGGCAAGTCCAGCTCTCGCTCTTGGCACCACAGGGTCAGGGGGGCCACTCCTGCCCAGTAGGGTTTGCGGCTGCGCAATTGCCACACCAAATCGTCCCAGACTTCTTCCCAAGCCAGGGTGGCGGGCAAATGCAGATGGATCCCTTGGGCATCGAATCGAAAATAAACACCCCTTTCGGATCCCCGCGGATTAGAGGATGAGGTCGGCGAGACTGCAGAAATTTCCGGGTTCCATGCCGGGGATCCCATCATGGCTGCCCAACGATTTGCCTCAATACAAAGCCTTATCCTATTCCATTCGCCCAACGTCGGGAATGCGCTGCAGTCTATGTTGAGCTATCGGGGCCTTCTACACTGCTACCCTCGGGGCAAAAGGTTGAGAGCAGTGAGCTGCAGTCCAATCAGTCAAAATAGAAGAGCGTAACCACCTTGTGTTGCTCCTCAGCGTGCCTGCAGGCCTCCAAAAGCGTGACGCTGTCGTGGAAAACAAAGCAGATCAACTGCTGGCACTTGCTGACGATCTCTAGGTTGCACAGGCGGCTGGCCTCCGCCAGGGGCAGGTGGTCATTTTCGGGGTGCTCCACCAGATGCAGCACCTGCTCCAGGCTGGCCCGCGACTCTGCCGGCTGTCGCTCCAGGCTTTGGGGCAGGATCACCGTCAGGGATTTCATGTCCGCCCGCATGGCTCCGCGAATCACAGCCAGGTTGGTGCCAATGGCCCCGGAAGTGAGAATGCGGTTGCCGGTAAGGGCCAAAGCGTAGCTGAGGGTTTCGATGAGGTACTGGTGGGTGATGGGCACATGGCGACTGCCCAGAATGGCTATCCGCTTTGGCCCTACTTGCTGAATCGCAGCCAGCTCTTGCAAAAACGTATCAACGCTGGTGGGAAGATCAATAGACTGGGTCAACGGGATCCCTCAGAAAACTTTTCAGAGGTGGGCTAGGCTATGTTAGCCTACACTGCGGCTTCAGGATCCAGCCAGAGAGCTGCTCGACCCGGTTGGAGCGGCCTCTACCAGCGCAACAGCGCGGCTGCTCCTTGAAACTCGTGGAGCAAGCGGTCTTCGTCCTCGCCGCGGACAAACTCCAGCCTAGCGCCGAAATCGCGGGCCAGCACCCAGACCTGATCCCGCAGCGCCACCGGTTGCGGCTCTGGGCAGAGGAGCTGGGCCATCTCTGGGGTTCCTCCCACCGAGCCGTCTGGGCAGCGCCAGATGGTGGCCTCTAGCCTCCAGGGCAGGACAAGGATTTCCACCCGGCCTAGCTGGAGGGCGTCCAGCACCGCATCTAAGCCCCAAGCGCCGGGCTGCTCTCGAATCCGCTCCAACAAAGCCAGCTCTCCTCGGCGCTCAGCGGCCTCCAGGACGGGTACCACTCGGTCGAGGATGTCTTGCGGCGTCGGTGTGTGAAGGTTGGCGGGGTGCCCCACCCGCGCGACGATGCGGTTGCGTAGGCCGCGGTTGAGATAGCCCTCAAAGTGGGACACCTGCCAGGCTTCGCCCATGAGCACCAGCCGCTCAATGCCCAGGCGATCCACTGCCTTATCCAGGGCGGAAGCCAGGCGCAGGTAGAGCTTGTGCATCCAGAGGCTGACCTTGGCCGCCTCCCGCTCCTTGGGGGAAAGCTTGTCGAAGGTGCCACCGCTGCGGGCGCGACGTTCGGCAACGGCATTTTCAATACGGCCGGCCAGCTCCTGCAGTTCCTGTCATTCCTCGGCGCTGATGTTGGCAAAGATTTCCGTGTCCTCTCGCAGTTCTCCCAAAAAGAGCTCGTAGAAGCGCCACCTGCTGCCAGACAGGTGCAACACCCCACCCCGCTCGTATTCATCAAAGGCAAAGAAAAGGGGCGTGAGGTAAGGTTCCCCCCAGCGGGCCTCCACCCGCCCATGGGCCAGATCCACCACCGGCAGCTCCACCTGCAGGTCGATTCGGCGCAGCACTGGCTTGCCAGCGGGATTGCGGCTGGCAAAAAGAACCAGGGTGCGGGCCGAAGGGCGCTCCTGCTCCACTAGAGCAAGGACTTGCTCGCAGAGGGAGTTATCGGGCTTGCTCTCCCCACTCTCCAGCAGCTCCTTGAGGGTATTCTTGATGCGTCTCACCCAGGCGCGGCCAGCATTTTCGGGACGGGCAGGGTTGATGTCGGCGTATAGCGAGAGCACCGGCGTGCTGCTGTCGCTAAAGGCAGCTTGCAGATCCTGGATCAGGGTGTTGAGTTCGTCCATGGTTTTCAAGAGAGGGCTCGGTTAGAACTAGAAGCTAGCAGAATATCACGGCAGGAGAGACGCTGACAGGGTTCTCAAAGGATCCCGCTAGGATATGGGGCTCAGTTGGGCTTGGCTCTGCAGGGCGGATTCCGCCTCGATGTGAATGGTGTAGTCCATCTTGCTGTGAACGCCTCTGCCCAGCCAGTGGCCGTAGATGGGGCCGGCATCTTTGGGGTAGGCACTGGCCGCCAAAGCCACATGGCCATCGGCCACGGCTAGCCCTTGGGTGGGATCGAACCCCCGCCAACCGGCCCCCGGCAGATACACCTCTGCCCAGGCGTGCAGGTGGCGGCGGACAGGCTCTGCGGGCTCTTTGCCGGTTGTGCCCTGGAGTTCCAGGTTCTCTTGCAACGGCGGGCCGACCTGGTAGCTGCTGACAAATCCTGCCGCCAGACCTACTGCCCGACAGGCCTCCATCAACACCAGCGTCAGGTCACGGCAGGAGCCGGTTTTGCGCTGCCAGGTCAAGCCGGCGGGCGAGGGATCCCCCTTTTCCCGCAGGATGTGACGGCACTCGGAGTAGATGCGTTGGTTGAGCGCCGGCAAAAAAGCCGTCGTCTCCCCCTGCACCTGATCCCACAGCTCCCAGGCCAGGCTTTGGATGCCAGCATCCGCCTGCGCCGTCCGATAAGGCTGCAATTGAGCTGCCAGCGTGCTGGGATAGTCAATCGGAAGATGGGTAGCCCAATCGCAGAGCAGATAGTCAAAGGGATTCTCCCGCAGGGTGAGCACCGTGGCCTGAGTTTGGACGCGCAGATGTTCGGTGGGATCCCCAAACTAGAGCTGAACCGCCGCGTTGCCATCCAGATCCACCAGCTCCGATTGGCCTGCCGGCGGCGGATCCACCCGCAGCTCAAAGGCCAAGAGGGTTTGGATCCCGTTGCAACGGGGCCGCAACCGCTTTGAACTTGCACAGGCTTGCCCCAGGACGGTCAACAGACAGGTTTTGTCGCAAGTCTTAGTCGCTCGTCTGTGCTACAGTTACCCAAAATTGGCGATCAAATAAAATATAGGTGGGGCTTTGCCTTGGGCAAGTGTGCAGGGGCGCATTGACGGTGCCTTGGAGGTTTGCTTGTGGCCTGGGTGTCGGGTCAGCAGGACGGAGGTTTTAGCTTCTGGGGGTGCGGAGGTGGATAAGCCCCGACTTGTACCCCCCTACTGGGGGGCAGTCAGGGTCGGGATACAGCCACCCCCGCAAAAATATCGTAGAATCAGATTGGCTATACAAGACGGCATTGCCGGAATCTGGTATAGCCCCGCGCTAGAGCATTCCGCGGCTGCATGCCTAACGGCACGGCACAGCCGGACGCAGAAGGTTCTCGCAGTAGCTCCCCGTTCGCGTCAGCGGCGCGGAGCGCTTTAGGGTGAGAGACGAGAGTATGTCACTCGGTGAAGGCGTCACCCTACCTTCGAGGAGCGGCGGTTGGCAAGGGCGTCGTCCGAGCTGGGGAGGCAGCCAAAGCATCTGAGGGAGCCTGCCGGAAAGCTCTCCTGCTGGAACTCCTGTAGCCGTCCGCTGCTCAAGCGACCAGACTGCCACAGGAGGCTGGGCTAGGCTCTGGCCTGAGGATTTGGCGAAGCGGCGCAGCTTTCCTCTCACTCGAGCTGGACTTGCCCCTTCAGCAAAGCCAAGATCAGCCGATCAATTGCCTCCAGATCCAATTCGTCGTAAAGCCGCTCCTGGAGGAAATGGCAGATTTGGGATTCTTGGCGGCGGCTGAGGTAGGTGCTCTGGAGAACCGATTCGACAATGAGTCGAATGGACATGGGGCAGCGCTCCAAACTCAACTACCCCCATCAAATTCGAAGGGAAGGGATGCAGCGGTGATCCAGGTCAAATCGCCATCTTCAGCCAGCGCTTTTTCGGCAGCAATTGGCCGGACTAGCCGAGCAAGGCCACCGCGGGCAGGGGCAGTTCAGCCGCTGCCGCCGCATCCAGCAGCCATAGCAGCCGTCCTTGGGGGTTGAGGCGCTGGCAGGGCAGGTGGGCCTCCGTTGTCAGCGCCTCCTTGACGATCGCGGCTTTGCTGGCCCCCGTTACCAAAACCACCACCTGAGCCGCCCTGTTCAAGACAGGGTAGGTCAGAGTCAGGCGCGGCTCCTCCCCTTTTTGGCCCACCGTCACCCAGCGGTGTTGCACCTCCAGGGCGGCTGTACCGGGAAATAAGGAGGCCGTGTGGCCGTCTTCTCCCACTCCCAGCCAGATCAGATCAAAGGCAGGGCATTCGGTGCCGAAAATCTGCTGCAGGGTCGCCTCGTACTCCGCCGCATCCCGTAAGGGATCTCCTGAGTGGGTGGGCATGGGAAAGACTTGGGAGGCGGGAACCCCGACCGTATCCAGCAGGATCCGCCGTACCATGCCGTAATTGCTCTCGGGGTGATCCGGGGGAACGTAGCGCTCGTCCCCCCAGAACAGCCAGGTTTGCTGCCAAGGGATCCCCGGCGCCTGGGTTAAAGCAGCATACAACTTCCGTGGCGTGTTTCCCCCTGCCAAGGCCACCGTAAAGCGGCCCCGTTGACGGATGGCCGCCGCGGCCTGCTCTTGCCAGATCTCGACCGCCCGCCGGAAAAAGGCTGTTCCCTCCGGCCAGATTTCCAACTGGAACCCTTGCATGGATCGCCACCTATCGCCGCTTGCCCAACTGCCCGAGCCAGGTCAAGGGATCCCCTTCACGCAGAGGCCAAACCTTAGGAAGCAACCGCCAGCTCTTTGGCTTCCGCCTGAATCTTCTCGTAGAGGGCCCGCAGCTTCAGGCCCACGATTACCTGGATGAGTCCAGAGCCATTGCGGGATCCAGGATATTCCGGGTGCTTGCGCAGCAGCTCCGTCAGCTCGCCGTAGTAACGGGTCGACAGGTTGCTCAGGTGGTTCTCGATGTAGATAACCTCTTCCAGCTTGTCGAAGGTGCCGTCAATTTCCAACACCGAAACCGGCTGGTCGAAGTAGGTGGAAGGGCCGTAGTGCAGGCGAATGCCTGGGTAGGAGCAGGTCAGCTTTTTGCCACAAGGGATCCAGTCGATGGTGGAGCCTTCGTCAAACAAATAGACGTGGTCAAAGTACTTCACCCCCTCGCGCTGGATCAGGCGCACCCGCAGCACCTTGTGCTCCGGATCCAGCTCCGGCAGCAGCTTGGTGGGCAGCACCTCGATGACTACATCGGCATAGCGCTTCTGCACATCGACGTAGGCCTCGAAATCGGGGCGGCGGGCCTCAATGGAGCGCAACACATCTTCATAGGTGTGGCCCCGCTCGGCCATGTCCCGCTTCACCTTCCAGGCAATCTTGATCTCCGGCGCCAGATCCAGATAGACCTTGAAGTCCAGCAGCTCCCGCACCCGCTCGTCGTACATCGGGTGAAGGCCCTCCAAGACGATGATGGGGCTGGGATCCACCCGCTCCGGCGGGTCAATGAGCCCTGTCTCGTGGTTGTAGATGGGCTTCATCACGCTCTGGCCATTTTTGAGCGCCTTGGCCTGCTCGTACATGAGGTCGAAGTTGTTGGCGCGGGGATCCAGCGCCGTAATGCCCTTCTCTTTGCGCTGGTAGCGATCCAAGGAGTGGTAGTCGTCCAGACAAATGGTGGTAATGAGATCCCGGCCAAACAAGTCCCCCAACCGCCGCAAGAACGTGGACTTGCCACAGCCAGAATCTCCGGCAACACCGATCATTACAATACGTTCAGGACTGCTTGCCATGGGAACTCCTTGGGGATGGGCAGGGCAAAACTGAGAGGAAGCCTCTAAAAAAGTTACTGTTCTTTATGGTCTTGCATATTACCACAAGACGCTCCCCCACAACCGAGCTTGAGGCCAGAGAGGCGGGCGGCGTCAAGGAACAATTTAACAAAAACTGCCTGTTTCCCGGCGACGACTGAGGAGAAGAGAAGTTTTCCGGGCGGGCTTTCTCAGGATCGGCCTGGGGTGTTCCCCTCCGGCAAGTTCCCTTCGGGCGGGCGGGCTGCTAAGGTGTTTGCTAGAGAGTTTTCTCCCATTGCCAGGAGCAGATCGCCGTTATGGTTGCCAGCGCCCAAAAGCGAGAAGTTGTTGTCAATCTGTACCGTCCCAACGCGCCCCTGATCGGCCAGTGTGTAGAGACCTACTCCCTTGTGGGGGAAGGGGCACCCGGCCTGACCAAGCACATTGTGCTCAGCCTGCCGGATCCCAACTACCGCTACCTGGAGGGCCAAAGCGTTGGCATTATTCCTCCTGGCGTAGATGACAAGGGCAAGCCCCACAAGCCCCGCCTCTACTCCATTGCCTCTACCCGCTATGGCGACGATGGCGAGGGGCGCACCGTTTCTCTGAGTGTGAAACGGGCCGAATACGTGGATAAGGAGACAGGCCAGCCGGGGGTAGGGGTCTGCTCCGGCTTCCTCACCGATCTCAAACCCGGCGACGAGGTGATGATCACCGGGCCCTCGGGGAAAACTTTTTTGCTGCCGGAAGATGAGAACGCCAACCTGATTTTGATTGCCACCGGCACCGGCATCGCCCCTTTTCGCGCCTTCATCAAGCACCTGTTTGAAGAGGATCCCAACTATCAGGGCAAGATCTGGCTGTTTTTTGGGGTGCCCACCACGTCCACCTTGCTCTACCACGGGGATCTAGAGGCCTGGAAAGCCCAGTATGGGGATCGCTTCCGCGTCGATTACGCCATCAGCCGCGAACAGCAAACCCCCGACGGCAAAAAGATGTACGTGCAAAACCGCATGGCCGAGTACGGCCCCGAGCTGTGGGAGATGCTGCAGCAGCCCAACACCTACACTTACATCTGCGGCCTCAAGGGAATGGAGGACGGCATCAACAGCGTCATGGCCCCCCTTGCCGAGCAAGCCGGTCAAGACTGGAGCAAGTTCCAGAAGGAGCTGAAGAAGGCCAACAGGTGGCACGAGGAAACCTACTGAGGGGATCCCTTTGGGTTAACTGGTTTCCGGTGGATCCCGTCGGCGCCGGGGATCCGCAAAACATGCCAAAATGCTGGTATCTTAGCCCACCTGAAGCCGAGAGCTGTTCTCCCCAGGAGCCCTAGACTGTGGACGCGCGCTACAATCCTCCGGCCATCGAAAGCAAGTGGCAGGCCCACTGGCGTGAACTCGGGTTGGATCGCACGCCGGAGCTGACGGCGGAAAGCCGCAAGTTTTATGCCCTGTCGATGTTCCCCTACCCCAGTGGCAGCCTGCACATGGGGCATGTGCGCAATTACACCATCACGGATGTGATTGCCCGCCACAAGCGGATGCAGGGGTACGCGGTGCTGCACCCCATGGGGTGGGATGCCTTTGGCTTGCCGGCAGAGAACGCCGCCATCGATCGGGGGATCCCGCCGGCCAAGTGGACTTACCAGAACATTGCCCAAATGCGGGATCAACTGCAGCGGCTGGGGCTTTCCTACGACTGGGAGCGGGAGATCACCACTTGCGCCCCCGACTACTACAAGTGGACGCAGTGGCTCTTCCTGAAGTTTTTCAAAGCGGGCCTGGCCTACCAGAAGGAGGCGCCGGTGAACTGGGATCCGGTGGACCAGACCGTCTTGGCCAACGAGCAGGTAGATGCGGAAGGGCGCTCCTGGAGATCGGGAGCTCTGGTGGAAAAGCGCCTCCTCAAGCAGTGGTTTCTCAAGATCACGGCCTATGCCGACCAACTGCTGGCTGACCTGGAGAAGCTCTCCGGCTGGCCGGAGCGGGTGCTCACCATGCAGGAGAACTGGATTGGCCAGTCGGTGGGGGCTAGGGTTGTCTTCAAAACCGAAACAGGGGAGGAGCTGCCGGTGTTCACCACCCGGCCTGACACCCTCTGGGGAGCCACCTTTATGGTGCTGGCGCCGGAGCATCCTTTGGTGGAGAAGCTCACCACCCCCGAGCAGCAGGCTGCCGTCAAAGCCTACCAGGCCGAGGCCGCTGCCCGCAGCGAGATCGAGCGCAGCGCCGAAGACCGCGAAAAAACGGGCGTCTGGACGGGATCCTACGCCATCAACCCCGTCAATCAAGAGCGGATCCCCATCTGGATTGCCGACTATGTGCTCATGGGCTACGGCACAGGAGCCATCATGGCCGTGCCCGCCCACGACCAGCGGGACTTTGAGTTTGCCCGCCAGTTCGGCCTGCCCATCAAGCTGGTGGTGCAGCCGCCCCAAGGGGGGGTGACGAGTGCTGAAGATCTGCAGGCGGCCTGGACGGGGGAGGGGGTGTTGATCAACTCCGGCCCCCTGGACGGGATCCCGGTGGGCAAAGGCCCGGGGCAAAGTGTAGAAAGGGCCATCGCCTGGCTAGAAGAGCAGGGGCTGGGAGAACGGCAGGTCAACTACCGCCTGCGGGATTGGCTCATCTCGCGACAGCGCTACTGGGGCTGCCCCATTCCCATCATCCACTGCCCCCACTGCGGCATTGTGCCGGTGCCGGAGGAGGATCTGCCGGTGCTGTTGCCCGAGGATGTGGAGCTGACGGGGCGAGGGGGATCCCCCTTGGCCCAGTTGGAGGACTGGGTAAAGGTGAAGTGCCCCGCCTGTGGTGCCGACGCCCGCCGCGAGACGGACACGATGGACACCTTTATCTGCTCCTCGTGGTATTTCCTGCGCTTTAGCGATCCCCGCAACGACCGCGAGATCTTCCGCAAGGATCTGGTCAACGCCTGGCTGCCGGTAGATCAGTACGTGGGCGGCATCGAGCACGCCATCTTGCACCTGCTTTACTCCCGTTTTTTCACCAAAGTGCTGCGGGATCTGGGGTTGTTGAATTTCGATGAGCCCTTCTCCCGCCTGCTAACCCAGGGGATGGTGCAGGCGCGCACCTACTACAACCCCAACAAGTCCGGCAAGGATCGCTGGATCCCTACTGCATTGGTCAAGGATCCCAACGACCCGCGGGATCCGGAAACCGGCGAGCCCCTGCAGGTTATCTACGCAACTATGTCCAAGTCCAAGGGCAACGGCGTGGATCCGGAAGAGGTGCTGGCCAACTACGGGGCAGACACAGCCCGCATGTTCATCCTCTTCAAGGCGCCGCCGGAAAAGGACTTGGAGTGGGACGATGCCGATGTGGAAGGGCAGTTTCGCTTTCTCAACCGCGTCTGGCGGCAGGTGTACGAGTTTGTTGTTCGCGGTAGCGGGACGGAGTCCTTGCAGGGCAAAGCCGCCGAGCTGCTGCAGGCCAAGGTTGAAGCAGGATCCCTGACCAAAGCGGAAAGGGATCTGCGCCGCGCCGTGCACACGGCCATCAAAGAAGTCAGCGAGGACTTGGAGGAGTACCAGTTCAACACTGCCATTGCTGGGCTGATGAAGCTGAGCAACGCCCTGGCTGAAGCCGAGATCCCGGACTCGCCAGTCTATGCGGAAGGGATCCGCACCTTGGTCTTGCTCCTAGCCCCCTTTGCCCCCCACATGGCTGAGGAGCTGTGGCAGGCCCTGGGCGGCACCGACTCAGTGCATCGCCAGGCTTGGCCTACCTATGACCCGGCGGCCCTAGTGGCCGATACGGTAACGATTGTGGTGCAGGTCAACGGCAAGCTGCGCGGCTCCTTTGAAGCCCCTGCCGATGTCACGCCCCAGGAGCAGGAGCGGCTGGCTCTGCAATCGGAGGCGGCGCAGAGGTATCTGCAAGGGATGACGCCGAAGAGGGTCATTGTGGTGCCGAAGAAGCTGGTTAACCTGGTTGTCTAACTGATACATTTACGCTGAACACTGCTGAACATCACTGTTCAACTATGCAGCGATAGCATTCTGCTTGTTTCCATTCGCGTTAGCGGGACGGAGTCCAAACAGAATGGCGGTATCCCGCAAAGCTTTGAGTAGAATACCCAAAGCGCAGTTTCCGTGTCGTCTTACTACCAATTTTCTGCTTTGCTTTGGCTACCATGTTGGCAGACTCGAAAGTAAACAGAAAGATCAACTGGTAGTAATCCGTACTGAACATATTATACATTATTTTCAGTATAGTTGAGCTTATTATTGACTAGAGTCATGCTCTCATAAACTACCCCACCGTATGGACGGGTGGGGTTGCCCCGCTTACCTGACGGCAAGGCTTTTGTCTCTTCCTCTGCCCCAGTTGCCTCATGGATCCCGTGTGGGGCTCTCAGCTCCTGTAGCCAGCAAAGAATCGTCGCGTGGAGTTGGTCGATCTGGCCGGCGGCAGGATCCCCTGGGGGGAGTTTCCGAGTGGTGGCGCAGGACGGGCATTGCCGAAAGTCTGGACACTGCGGCTGTGGCGAACTAGCTTAGAGGCAACTCTTTTTTCAAGCTATTTCGTGGGGTGGGATCCATGCTGAGGCCCAGTCTTTTGTTGTCCGGATCGGCGCTTTTGGGTTTGCTGTCTTGGCTGTGTTTGAGCGGCGAATGCGGCTGGTTGGCTTCCCTGCGCAAGGGACGGGGCGCTGTCCCTGAAGTTGCCTCGGCGCCAGCGCAGAGTGTTCAAGTGACGGCATTTGCCGATGAACCCGATCCTGAGCTCCTGCTCAGGCAACAAGCCCAACTGCAAGCCCAAGTACGGCAGCTTGAGCAGCGCTCTCAGGCGCATCAGTTGCTGGCGCAGCGGGGGATCCCTCTTTCCACCCAGGCTGGCGAGCGTTTTCACTTGGATCGCGTCTATCTGGCGCGGCTAGCTCAGTTTCTGGAACAAGAGCCGGGGAACGCGCAGCTCTATCTGCAGCGGGCTCAATACTTCTGGGATCGGTTGCAGAGCGATCCCCTGGCCTTGCCCGAGCCGGAGCAGGCGGCTGTCGTTGATCACCTGATGCGCAGAGCGCTACAGGATCTGGACATTGCCATTGCTTTGGATCCCTATTTGCCTGAAGCTTACTTGCTCAAGGCCAGAATACAACACGAGTATTTTGGGGAGCTGCAGCAGGCTTTGGCAACTTTGTCCCCTCTGGATCGCATTGCCTATCGCAACCCCCAACTCCACTTGTTGCGCTCTCGCATCTGGGCCGAACAGGGACATCTGGAATCGGCGTTTGATGTGTCGCACCTGGCCATCGAGCTGGCCAAGCAAAACCAAAGCTCTGCCGATCTTTTCGATGCTTATGTCCATCGCGGCCTGATGTGGGCCAGCATTTGCGACTTCAACTTGGCCGTTCAGGATTTCAGCCGAGCTATCGAGGTGCAGCCGCAGCAAGCCGAGGGCTACTACCACCGCGGCATGGCACGCGCCTATCAGGGAGAGGATAGGGCCGGTGCCGCTGCCGATCTGGGCCGTGCTTTGACGCTGTGGCAGGCTGCAGGCAGAGGATCCCCAGAGCTGCTGGAATATGTAGAAGCAGTACGGATGGAACTGTTGCGGTAACTCCACTGCTAGCTGGTTTTCTGCTGCGGATCTTTGTCTGGGCTATTGAGTAGAGAGGTTGCGGGTTTGGCGTCTTTGGGCAAGGGGCGTTTGGCAAGTTCGGCTAAGCTAGGCCAGGATGGTAGAGCCGTCTGTTACCCCGGGGGACTGAAACGCCCCCCTTGAAGAGAGCCCAGCCAGATGATGAGCCGAAGACAGCTGACCCTCTCCGTCTCCTCCATAGCCCTGGTAGTGGCCACAGGGATGCTGCTGCTGTTGCTGTGGCAACTGCGCAACCTGGTGGTAACTGTGATGATCGCGGTGGTGGTGGCGGCGGCGCTGGCTCCCCTGGTGAATCTGGCGGAGCGGATGCGGATCCCCCGTTGGCTGGGGGTGGTGGTGGTTTATCTGAGTTTCATTGCTGGGATTGCCGGCTTGGCTCTGCTCATGGGTCCGACGGTGGTGACCCAGACCCAGCGGCTGCTGGCAAGGTTGCCCTCTTACCTGGAGCGGCTCCAACTGTTAGCAGACACCTGGATTGCCGATCTGGCAGGGGTGGATCCGGCGGCGCTGGACTACTTGAACCAGTTGCTGGATCCGCAGTCGCTGATGAACTGGGCAGTTCGCTCAGGACAACAGTTGCTGGTGCAGTCCTTCGATTTCACCCGCGGTCTGCTGGGCGGCCTGTTGACCGTAGTGCTGACCCTCTTCATTTCCGGTTATATGCTGGTGAGCGGCTCTGACCTGGTGCAGGGCCTGGTGGAGCTGTTCCCCTACCCCTGGAATGAGCGGTTGGCCCAGCAGGTGCAGCCGATGGCGCAACGTATGGGGGCTACATCCAGGGGCGGGTCTTGGTCTCGGCCATTTTGGGGGTGATGATTGCCGTCTCGCTCCGCTTTTTGGGCCTGTCGGAGTTTGCGCTGGCGCTGGGGGTAATCGCCGGGTTTACCAATCTGATTCCCTTTATCGGCCCAGTCTTGGGATCCCTGCCGGCTTTGGTGCTGGCCATCGTCCAAGGGGGCTGGACTTTTTTGTGGGTGCTGATCCTGTACGTTGCCGTGCAAAACCTGGAAACCTATGTGTTGGATCCCTTGTTGGTGGGATCCTCGGTGCGGGTGAAGCCCTTGTATCAATTGCTGGCGGTGCTGGGGGGCACTCAGTTGTTGGGCATTGTTGGGGCGGTGATCGCGCCCCCCTGGGTAGCCGGTATGGCGGTGCTGCTGGAGAACCTTTATCTCAAGCCCAAGCAGGAGGCAGAGCTGCGCGCCAAGCTGTGCGCTCAGGCCGCCGAAGCCTCCGGTTCTCTGGCTTGGCGAGGGATCGGTAGCAACCTGGAGGGATCCTTGCCCTCTCCTGCCACTGGGGAAGCCGACTCCCTGACGCGGCCAGGCGGTTCTGAGGAATTGCCGCGGGTGGAAGATCGCGTGGCCGGACGCAGTCCTTGATGAGGCGACTTTGCTTAGTCAGACAGCGGGGCGGGATCCCGGCATCAGCTTTCTCCGGGCGCAGTCTTGGCTGGGTTGAGAGGAGCTGGCTGATCTTGCCGATCTGGCCCAGAGAAATCCAAAGGGTTGAAGCGGTTCATGGCCGTCTTCAATCCTTCTTGCAAGCAACACTCCACCGCTGCCACTGCCGCCCTTAGAACCCGGTCCAGCACTGCCTGCTCAGCGGGTTCAAAGCTCCCCAAAACATGCCCAACCCTGTCTTGGTGGCCTTTGGGCTTGCCCACGCCCAGGCGCAAGCGGGGGAAGGCTTCGCTGCCCAAGTGCTCAATGACAGACTTCATGCCGTTATGTCCGCCGGCGGAGCCAGATCCCCGCAGCCGCAGGCGACCCAGGGGCAAGTCCATATCGTCGTACACCACCAGAACCGAGGCAGGATCCAACTTGTACCAATCCAACACCGCCCGCACCGCCTCGCCAGAGCGATTCATGTAGGTCTCCGGCTTGAGCAGGCGCCGCTTGCCCCCCAGGGCAAAACCTTCTCCGTAGCTACCTTGGAACCGCTTTTCCAAAGCCAACGGGATCCGCCAGCGCTCCGCTAGCCGGTCCACCACCATAAAGCCGCAGTTGTGCCGGGTGTTGGCATACTGCGGGCCAGGATTGCCTAGGCCAACGATGAGCTGGAGGGCAACCTCATCTGGCTGCTGGGTCTTGACCTGGGTCACAGTGTCTCTCGCTTCCACAGGTAAAGTAGGGTAGCAGAGTTACTTTGGATTGGCGACCCCCAGCCTCCCAACTTGGAGCAGCGGCAGGATCCCTGCCAGAGCTCTGACATCGCTCCATTGGGAACGCTTCTGAGAACACTCGTAACCCGGTGGAGGACAGGTTATGTCCCATGGGCCTGCTGCCTTCGATCTCTGTCTTGGCGAAGCTGAATTCGAGGCCGTTGCTGCCTTGCGCCTGAGTCAGCGGCTGATCCAAGTGGGGATCGCCCTTTCTTCGGAAACGGATTTAAGGCGCCTGCTGGAACTGATTGTTGCCCAAGCCCGCGAGCTGACGGGTTGCGATGGCGCCAGCCTGTTCATCCGCGAAGGGAAGGAGTTGCGCTTTTTTGTAGTCAAGCGCAACGAGGAACTGCAGGATCTGCGCCTGCCCCTTACTCCTTCTAGCATTGTGGGCTATGTGGTGCTCACCGGGGAGAGCTTGAATCTGCCGGACGTTTATCAACTGCCCCCCGACCTGCCCTACGCTTTTAACCCCCAGGTGGATCGGCAGACCGGATATCGCACCCGCTCCCTGCTCACTGTGCCGCTGCGGGATCCCTCAGGAAATATCCTTGGCGCCCTGCAACTCTTGAACCGTCTCAGGCCGGATTGCCCTGCCAACCTAGCGCCCAACCAGGTGGCTGACTGGAGCCAGCCGTTTTCTGAGCTGGAAGTCCGGGTGGCAGAAGCCCTGGCTTCCCAGGCGGCGGTTGCCTACCAAAATGTGCGCTTGCGGGAAGAGCTGAAAGCCGCTCACCTGGAAACGATTTTCTGTCTAGCCCAAGCCGCCGAATACCGGGATCAGGACACCTCTTTTCACCTCAAGCGGATGAGCCACTACTCCCGCATCATTGCCAAACAGTTGGGCCTCTCCAGCCATGAACAAGAGCTGATCTTCTATGCCAGCCCCCTGCACGATGTGGGCAAAATCGGGATCCCGGATGCCATCTTGCAAAAGCCAGGCCCCCTCACCCCCGAAGAGCGCCTGATTATGAACCGCCACCCCGAGATTGGCTACGAGATCCTCAGTAAATCGGACTCGGAGCTGATGAAAAAAAGCGCCATCATTGCCCTCACCCACCACGAGAAGTTCGACGGCAGCGGCTACCCGCGGGGCCTTAAGGGAGAAGAGATCCCGCTGGAAGGGCGGATTGTGGCCTTAGCCGACGTGTTCGACGCTTTAGCTAGCCGCCGCCCCTACAAAGAAGCTTGGGATCTGTCAGATATCTTGCGCTTCGTGGAAAGCCAAAGCGGTAGCCACTTCGATCCCCAAGTGGTGGCAGCTTTCAACCGTGGTCGCAGCGAAATCCTCGAGGTCTACCACCGCTACCAAGAGCCTCGCTAAGCTCAGATCGCTCCAGCCCCTGGGGTCAGGACAGCTTCCTTGCCCGTCCGTAAAAACCACAAAAAAGAGTCTCCTTCCGTATAACCCCGGACAGAGCTGTAGCCAGGAAACCAGATCCCAAGTCAAACTAAAGGTAACCAGCACCACTGCTGCTAGGCCTTTGAAAAGCAGAGCAGAGGCAGGTCCTTATTGTCCTCTGTACATTACTTTGTCTCTACCCAGCCTGTGCTGAGGATCCCTAGGATGACTACCCTGACGAATCCGCCCACTCCCACCCTATCGATCCACACCAAACTGCGCGATCTGGCGCTAGTGGATTTTCAGGTAGGTGAGTCCACCCCCTGCGAGAACGTGGTGCGCCGCCTGGAAGACGACCCCACCCTTTCAGGGGTAGTCGTGTTGGACGAGCAGTCGCAGGTGCGGGGGATGCTGACTCGGCGTGCCATTTTGGAGTGGATGCTGAGCAAACCCTATGGCCTGGAGGTGTTTTCGAAGCGGCCCATCAGCTCCCTATCAGAGTTCCAGGGCCAGGGTTTTCTCCTTTTGCCCGGCGACTGCGATGTCATTGAGGCGGCCAGCCAGGCTTTCCGGCGGCCCCAGGAGACTATCTACGACCCGGTGGTGGTAGAAGTCGGCCCCCAAGACTATCGCCTTTTGGATGTGCCGGTGTTGTTGGTGGCTCAGTCCCAGGTACATCTAGCCACCCAGCGGAAGCTCGAAGAACAGCAGGAGGAGATGAAACGGATCCTGGCCGAGCTGGAGCAGGAGAAAAACCGCAGCCTCCAGTATGCCCGCGATCTGGAGCGGCAAAAAGCCGAGATCCTCAGCCAAAACCTGGCTTTGGATCGGGAGCGGCGCCAAGCCCAGCAGCGCTCGGAAGAGCTGTCCCGCCTCAACGCCCGCATCATCGAGATCAGCTCGGTGCTCTCGGAAAAGGGCAAATCCACCTTTGCCGCCACCTTTGCCGGGGTAGAGGCGGTGCGCCGCCTATTTCAGGACATTGCCGACAGCAACCGGGAGCTCTCCCGCGAGCTCAAAGAAATCAACACCATCGTTGACTTGATCGTAGAGGTGGCAGGCTATATTCGCCTGCTCTCCTTTAATGCGGCTGTGGAGGCCAACCGCAGGGGTGGGGGCGGCGGTTTTGGTGCCATTGCCCAGGAGATCCGCAAATTGGCGGGGCGCACCACCGAAGCCAGCAACCGCATCCGCGGCTTGGCAGAGCGCATCCAACGCCAAAGCCAATCCACCCTGCAATCGGCTCAGGCCAGCGCCGAGATGGTGCAATCCCTTTACCAGCAGGCGCAGTCGGCCCAGGCAGCCCTGGAGGAATTGCAAGCGCTGTTGGAGCAGGCCCAGGTTTAGCCCTTTTGGGGAGTGGTTTTGCCCTCGCGGATCTCATAGGTATAGAATTGCCCTGCCACGGCCAAGGTTTCAAAGTGGTAGGTGGGCAGGGAGATCCCCAGCGGGCCAAAGTTAAGCAACGACAAATCGGTGCTGTAGAGGCTGAAGAGGATGAAGTTTTGCCGGCGGGTCTGGCGCAGAAACAGCTCCACCAGCTCTGGTTGCAGCTGTTGCACAAGGGCGTGACATTCCTCAATGAGGGTGGGCAAAAAAGCTGGGATCTGGGCGCAGTATTCCCGTGTAGCATAAGCAGCCAATTGGTCTCCTGCGTAGGCTCCGTACTCTTCCGGGGTGGGATTGGTGATGGCCAAAGCAGCCACCCCCCCAGCCAGAACCAGTCCGGAAAGCAAGGAAAAGACCCTCAGCATAGCGGCCTCCGAAACAAGATTTTCCATTCTGCTACGGGCTTGAGGTGCTCCGACAGGGATCCTTCGGCAAAAGCCATCGCCCAAGGCCCCTCTGTCGCGTCCTAGAGCCGGCGCGGGATCACCCAATTGGCCAGGAATGCGGTTCACAGTGTTGCAGCAAACCTGCAAAAGAGCTGGATCCCTTGGTTGAATTGCCAGCCTACAGGCTAGGATGAGAGCCGAAGCGCAGCTTGATGCTCTCTCTTGATGCTCTCTATGGAACTGGCCGATCTGAGACGCACCCTAGAATCGCTCACCTCGCGCCTGAGCAGTGCTCAGGACTATCTTTGACCTGCCCCACCTGGAGCAGCAGATCGCCATTTTGGAGCAGGAAGCAGCGCAGCCGCAGTTTTGGAACGATGCCGAGGCGGCCCGCCGCCACCTGCAACAGCTCAACAGCCTCAAGGCCTCCTGGGATCAAATCCACCGCTGGAAGGATCGCCTAGAGGATGCTGCCAGCGCCTTGGAGCTGCTGCAAGAAGACCCGGACCCGGAGCTGTTGGCCGAAGTGTCCGGATCCCTGGCGGCGGTGGAGCGGGAGCTCGGCCAATGGGAGCTGCGGCAACTGCTTTCGGGCCCCTACGACAAAAACGGCGCCATCCTCACCATCACCGCTGGCGCGGGGGGAACCGATGCCCAAGACTGGGCGGAGATGCTCCTGAAGATGTACACCCGCTGGGCGGAAAACCAGGGCTACAAGGTCACGCTTTCGGAATACTCGCAAGGGGCAGAGGCCGGCATCAAGTCGGCCACCCTGCTGATTGAAGGCCCCTATGCCTACGGGTATCTTTCCGCCGAGAAGGGCAACCACCGCATGGAGCGCATCAGCCCCTTTAACGCCAACGGCAAGCGCCAGACCAGCTTTGCCGGCGTTGAGGTCATGCCTATCCTGGAGGAGGAGAATGAGTTCGAGCTGAGGATGGAGGATCTGGAGTTCGAGACTTCTCGTTCCGGCGGGGCAGGGGGCCAAAACGTCAACAAGGTGGAAACGGCGGTGCGGGTTATCCACAAGCCCACCGGCATTGCCGTGCGCTGCACCGAAGAGCGCTCCCAACTGCAAAACAAGGAGCGGGCCATCCAGATCCTGAAGGCGAAGCTGATCGAGCTTGAGGAAGAAAAGCGCCGGCAAAAGCTGGCCGAGATCCGGGGTGAGATGGTGACCCAGGGCTTTGGGGGTCGGATTCGCACCTACACTTTCGATCCCTACAAGTTGATCAAAGACCACCGCACCAACGCCGAAACCTACAATGTCGAGGCGTTTATGAATGGCGAACCGGAGGAGCTGATGCACTTTATCCAGGCCTACCTGCGGCAGGAACGGGCCAAGCAAGCCGCCGCCGTCTAGGGCTGGCTGTGGCGCTCCCACACCGCCTGCATCAGGGCTGCCCGCTCCTGGGCTGAGAGCGTGATCAGGGTGAGGGGATCCCCTTCCTGGAAAAACTCCCCCACCCCCCATCCCAAGGCTCTGGGATGGGCTGTTTTTGCCTGCAGGGATCCCGCCCAAGCTAGCCCATGCCAAGCGCCGATAGGGGTTTCCAGGGCTGAGGAGAAGGCCAAATCTAGGCTAGGGTGTTGCCTGAGGTAGTCCCTAAGGGCAAGGCAGGAGCCAACCAAGGAGGGCTTGACCACCAGGATCCCTTTCCAGCCGGCTTGGTGGACAGCTTGCAACTGCTCCAGCCCAACCACGGACTCATCCAAGGCAATGGGAGTCTGAAACTCCCAGCTCAGCCGGCTTAGATCGGCGTGCTGCGCTGGTGGCAAGGGCTGCTCGAAAAACTCAATCTTGCCTGGCCACTCTTGGTTGATCCGGTCACAGAGGGCCAGCCAGCGCCGCGCCCCTTCCAGACTCAGCCCCCCATTGGCATCCAGGCGCAAGCAGGATCCTGCGGGCAACTGCTCCAGCCAGCTTTCTAGCTTTTTCACCTCCTGCTCGAGAGGCTCCACCCCCACCTTGACCTTGTAGGCGGGGTAGGAACCTGAGGGTGGGGTTTTCCCAAAAAGCCCACACCAGGAAAGCCCGGAGAGATCCCTTGCCAGCCAGCCGGGATCCCGACAGGCCAGCCAGGCGCATTCCAGCCCAAAGCGCGTGGCGGGCAAGGTTGCCGGGATCTTCTCGATCTCTGCTTCCGACAGCTCAGGGGGCAACTGCTGACAAAATGCCAGCGCTTCCTCTACGGTCTCGCTGCCCAACCAGGGGATGGGGGCAATCTCCCCATAGCCCTGACCTCCCGTCTCCGCGTCCGTCAGCCGAACCAGGATCCCTTCGCGGATAGACCACAGGCCGTAGCGCGTGCGCAAGGGATGGCGGAAAGGCCGCCGGTATCGGCAAAACGCAAAGCGCATGTTCAACACCTGGGGATCCCCGCTGCTAGTTTCCCCCCAAGGAAGGGGGAGCCGCTTACTTGGCCAACCTACACCCTATCTAGGGATCCCCCGGAAGGGGGAACTTGAGGACGCGTGGCTAAAGCAAGCCCGGGAGTTCTTAAACTCCCTGGGCGTTTCCAATTTCTAGGGATCCCCCCGAAGGGGGAACCTCACGATCTGTGAATAGCTCTTCCCAAAGTTCCATCAGTTTCCAATTTCTAGGGATCCCCCCGAAGGGGGAACTTTCTAAGTCCCTCTAGCCCAATTTTGGGTCGATTTGAAAGTTTCCAATTTCTAGGGATCCCCCCGAAGGGGGAACAGGACGGCTATATACACTGGATTCAGCAGAACTCATCTGTTTCCAATTTCTAGGGATCCCCCCGAAGGGGGAACAATACTGTAACACCGAGAGTCTGAGGATTCCTCAAGTATGTTTCCAATTTCTAGGGATCCCCCCGAAGGGGGAACGTCGGATCATGTAGTGTATACGACTATAGTCGTCACGTTTCCAATTTCTAGGGATCCCCCCGAAGGGGGAACGGGAGAAGCTCCACTCAATGCTACAGTACCGAGCCACGTTTCCAATTTCTAGGGATCCCCCCGAAGGGGGAACAGCGTCTAACGCGACGCTGTCCATACCTCTAATATACAGTTTCCAATTTCTAGGGATCCCCCCGAAGGGGGAACCACAATTAGGTAACGTTGCCCGTTGGACCATTTGATACGCATAGGTTTCCAATTTCTAGGGATCCCCCCGAAGGGGGAACAACCAAAACACCCAAAGCCCTTTAAAAGCCTTTTAAGCCGTTTCCAATTTCTAGGGATCCCCCCGAAGGGGGAACTTCGCATTCACTTCTTTCGCACGGATGACCCCACCATGTTTCCAATTTCTAGGGATCCCCCCGAAGGGGGAACAGTTCATCCTGAGTTAGTAAAAATATCTAAGGAATTTACGTTTCCAATTTCTAGGGATCCCCCCGAAGGGGGAACCTAACGAGATCTTGTACACATTAGGCATCCGCAAATAACCTCGTTTCCAATTTCTAGGGATCCCCCCGAAGGGGGAACCCATCGCGTGCGAGCTACCACCTGATCGGCTCAACTAAACGTTTCCAATTTCTAGGGATCCCCCCGAAGGGGGAACCCAACAGCCTCAAAGAGGCTAACGAGGTTCTGTATAGTTTCCAATTTCTAGGGATCCCCCCGAAGGGGGAACGAAGTAGACGAGGATGAGGCACTTGCGGAATTGAAAGCTGAGTTTCCAATTTCTAGGGATCCCCCCGAAGGGGGAACATATTGTGGGCAAACTGTATGCTGCTGTTGCAGACTATCCTAACGAGTTTCCAATTTCTAGGGATCCCCCCGAAGGGGGAACCTAAAAACTCATCTGGTGGTAAATAAAGTCCCTCACTAAATATGTTTCCAATTTCTAGGGATCCCCCCGAAGGGGGAACTTTAATTTTGGTAGACAGGTAGCCCAGTTTCAGGGCTTGAGACATGTTTCCAATTTCTAGGGATCCCCCCGAAGGGGGAACTTATCTTTTAAGCTGAGTTGGTCTAAATCACTTGCTTTTGATGAAGTTTCCAATTTCTAGGGATCCCCCCGAAGGGGGAACAGCGTTAGCGTCAGTAAGCATCCGTAGGATGCGTCAGTAAGTTTCCAATTTCTAGGGATCCCCCCGAAGGGGGAACTCTACCCCTATTAAACCCAAGCAGGGCAAGGAATGCAAGGCCTATTTGCGAGGGGGTCGGTCGAAGGTGGCAAAAAAGGGCCCCGAAGAGGGGGGGTGAGAGGCCTGAAAGCCTTGTGGCGCAAGGCATCGAGCGGGTCAACGAAAGAATCAGCCTTTGCGGGTTTTGGCGAGGCGCTCGCAGAGGCGTTGATACCATTTTTGTGTTGCCTCGCAAACATAGCTAGCCTGAGGATTCACGCAAGGGTTTGCGGGCTGCCCAGGCAACTGGGGCGGAGCGAGTGGCGGGGCAGACAGGCCGACAACTGTTCTAGAGAGGGTACTGCATCAGCCAAAAGCCGGCGAAGGACTGGGCCCGGAAATCGCTCTGGATGGCAAGGAAATGGATCCCTTGGGCTTGGCGTTGTCGCTGGGCAAAGCCTTCTGCCTCCGCCCGCAGCTTTTCATCTTTTAATTGCGCAAACAGATAGCAATCGTTGAGGCCAGCCTCGAACAGCAGCCGTCCCTCGGCAACATGCAAATAAGCAGGCTCCATACCGCTCAGCCAAGCTGCTATGGGCAAAGCCCGCCGCGAGGCAATCACCAAGCCGGGAATGATCGTGTCCGGCGCCCAGGCCTCCCAGTTCACCGGGAACAGCTCGCCGAATTCCATTGGCCAGGTCTCGGCTTCCCGCAGATCCCTGGCCCGCAGCGTCACGAACGCCCAGCGCTCCCCCTGCAACTTATCCGGCAGGGGGATGGGATCCGGCGGCTCCGGCTCTACAGGGGGCTCAGGGCTGTAGGTGAACTGGGTTTCTTGGGGGTAAACCTGCTCTGCCCGCTCTCGCATCCAGGCCTTGAGGGCATAGACCCGACGGCTGGGCAGCATGGGGATCCCGGCGGCGTTGCAGGCCCGCTGCAAGATGGAGCTCATGCGGGCTCGGAAGACGCGAATGGCTGCAGGCGGCTGGGGGGCTGCCTCCAGATAGCCGCGCAACTGTTGGGCTACCCAGGTGCTATTGACCTCTTGGTTGCTGCAGTACTTGGCCTGGCGCAACTGGCCGCTGGCATCGCAGACCAGCAGCTCCCAAACCCGCCGCCCCTGCCCATCCCGCAGTGGGACGGCGTTGAAATCCATCTGCCAAATGGGGCCGCGCCCAGGGCTAGAGTGTAGGGGTTGAGTGGCCAAGGTGTTCCTCCCGTTTGCTACGCACTGCTGGGAGAGCGATCCGGAAGCTGTTGGCCTGAGGGATGGAAAGCAGTATCCCCGACCAAAGCCCATTCCCGCTCTCCAAAAATGGCGGCAGGGTAGCGGTAGTACTTAAACTCCAGCAGGTTGTAGAAGGGATCCTGCAAAAAGAAGGTGCCGTGCTCCAGGGGGGTGCCGACAAAGCGCCAGCGTGGCTCCTGATAGAAAAGCAATCCCCGCGTGCGGGCCCGCTCGGCCAGCGCCTGCCAATCTGCCTGGGCAGGGAAGATCAGGCCAAAGTGGCGGGGGTAGATGCCCCGCTGGGGCGTCAGCTTTTCCTGGGTGAGGTGGGCCACCAGTTGATGGCCATACAGGTTCAAGATGACGGCGGCAGGGGTTTCTCGACCGACCTCGCAGCCCAAGCCCTCGCCGTAGTAGGCCTTGGCCAAGGCAAGATCGGCAACCGGAAAGGCCAGATGAAAGCAGATGGGTTCCATGGGCTCTCCTGCAAATCGGGATCCCCGCTCTTTATCAAGGTAGGCGATTTTAGAACGGCTGCTGCCAGGTGGAATGCCGACTGTACGCCTTTGCGCAGGAAGCCCAACCGCTCGGATGCTATAACACTAGCTAGCGTGTAATCTGCTTGCGCCAGCAGTGCGGAGCACTCTCGCGTCAGCGAGACGGAGTCCTTTGGCCGAGTCTGCAGCAAGAGAACTCGGTGTGTTGAGAGGTTTGTAAGAAGGGGCAAGCTTGGTCATGACCAGCATCTGGGTTGAACAGCGCCGCCGCGAGGAAGAGGCGCGCGACTTTTTTTGGATGGTGGCGCTGTCCTTGCTGCTGCACGTGCTGGCGCTGCTGGCCTTGCTCTACTGGAGTCGATTTTGGCCACTTCGCCAGCAAGAACAAGAGGCCATTGAGTTTATCCTGCTAGAGCCAGAAGATCTCAAGCCGCCGGAAGAAGCAGAGCTGGTTTCGGAAGTGGATTCCCGCGATGGGGGCGAGCGGGCGGAAGCCCCCCCTTCTCAGGGCAGTCCACCCCAATCCCAGGCTGCTCCTCGCCAGGAGGCTCCCCCACCTCCTCCGCCGCAACCCCAGCCGCCGCAACCGCAGCCGCCTGCCCCTGTTCCACCCCCTGCTCCGGCGGAAGTTGCTCTGGCCACTCCTCGATCTACCCCACCCCCTACGCCAACTGCGCCTCCGGCTCCTCCTCGGCCCACTGCAACGCCGACTGCAGCGCCGCCTCCGCCCACCCCAGCTCCCCGACCCACTCCCACCCAGACTCCGCCACCGGTGGCGGCTGCTCCCCCTGCTCCGCCGGCTCCCACCCGCCCCCCCACTGCCGAGCCTCTACCCGTGCAGCCCAGGGAGCGGGACTCGGATCCCAGCCAATTGCAGCCTGTTGCGCCTGCTCCCCAACCGCCGACGGAGGTTCTCCCTGCCGAGCGGCCCTCCGATGCTTCCCAGTTGGGGCCGCCCCTCAGCGCTTCCGCTCCCAGTGATGGGGCCGGGATCCAGGGCAGAGGAGCCAGCGGCTTGGCCAACCCCACCCAATCGGCTCCCAACCCCCCCAGCGTGGCGGCGCGGGCCAATGTGGACTGGGGCCCTTGGCTGGCAGCTCTGCAACGCAAAGTGGAGCAGAATTGGATCCCTGGCCAGACCGGCACCTCCCGCCGCACAGTGGTGATCTTTACAGTGGGCCGGGGGGGCGAGCTGCAGAGCATTCGCCTGGCCCGCACTTCCGGCAGCCAACAAACCGACGACGCAGCGCTGACAGCAATTCAGCGGGCGGCGCCCTTTTTGCCCCTGCCTGAGGCCTATGAAGGCAACTCGGTGACGATCAACTTCACCTTCGACATCAACGTCTTGGGCCAGTTGACGGTGGGGGGATCCGCCAACTAGGTGGGGGATCCGCTTCTGGCAAGTTTAGGCAGAGGCGGCAGCTGTTCTTTCGGGGGCGGCACCCTGCTCCTGCAGGGATCCCATCTGGATCAGCTCGATTTTGTAGCCATCGGGATCCTCGACAAAGGCGATCACGGTGCTGCCGTGTTTCATGGGCCCGGGCTCGCGCACCACTTTGCCGCCGCGGGCTTTGATAGCCTCACAGGTGCTGTAGATATCCTCGACGCCGATGGCGATGTGGCCGTAGCCGTTGCCCAGCTCGTAGTGGTCGGTACCCCAGTTGTAGGTTAGCTCGAGCACCGCCGTTTCCGATTCGTCGCCATAGCCCACGTAGGCCAGCGTGAACTCCCCGCTGGGGTAGTCTTTTTTGCGGAGCAAGTGCATCCCCAGAACGTCACAGTAGAACTGCAAGGAGCGCTCTAGGTTGCCAACGCGGATCATGGTGTGGAGAAGACGCATGGGACGAGCTCCAAGAAATGGGCGACGTTGCGTTTATTCTAGTCCTTGACTCCTAGACTTGACTCCTAGAGATCCGTGGATGAGCTCAACTCCCCTGCAACGCACCCCCCTGTTTCCCCTGCACCAAGCCTTGGGGGCGCGGTTTGTCTCCTTTGCCGGCTGGGAAATGCCGCTGCAGTATCAGGGGGTGGTGGCCGAGCATCGGGCGGTGCGGGAGCGGGCAGGCGTCTTCGACATCTCCCACATGGGCAAGTTCGACCTCTGGGGGCCGGAGCTGGGATCCCACCTCAGCCGTCTGGTGCCCAGCGATCTGGGCGCTGTGGCGGTGGGATCCGCTCGCTACACGGTTTTGCTAAACCCCCTAGGGGGCATTGTGGACGATGTCATCTTCTACCGGCACCCACCAGAAGGCGAGCTGGAGCACTGGAGCCTGATCGTCAACGCGGCCACCCGCCAAAAGGACTGGGAGTGGCTCCATCAGCAGGGGATCCCCGGCCTGGAACTTCAAGATCACACCGAGTCTCAGGTGTTGCTGGCGGTGCAGGGGCCGGCAGCCGAAGAGGTTTTGCAGCCTTTTTTGGCGGGATCCCTGAGGGCTTTGCGCCGGTTTCAACACGGGCAGTTTGCGACTCGAAAAGAGAGATCCTCAGGGGCAGGGGTCTTTGTGGCCCGCACCGGCTACACCGGAGAGGATGGCTTTGAGCTCCTGCTCGGCCCTGCCGACGGGCTTTGGCTCTGGGAGCAACTGGTGCAGGCGGGGGTACAGCCTTGTGGACTGGGCTGCCGCGATACGCTGCGCCTGGAGGCCGCTTTCTGTCTCTACGGGCAAGACATAGATGAGAGCACCACCCCCCTGGAAGCCGACCTGGGCTGGTTGGTCAGCAATCCAGGGGACTACATCGGCAAGCCTGCCCTCGAAAGCCAACGCCAGCAAGGGATCCCGCGCCGTCTGGTGGGGTTTCGGCTGTTGGAGCGAGCCATTCCCCGCCGCGGCTATGCCATCTACGCTCCCAACTCCCCTGAGCCGATCGGCCGGGTAACCAGCGGCACCCATTCTCCCACTTTGGGCTATGGCATCGGCCTGGGATATGTGGATTCAACTTGGGCTAAGGTGGGATCCCGGCTAGAGATTGAGATTCGGGGCCAGCGCCGTCCTGCTGAAGTGGTGAAGAAGCCGTTCTACAGAGGGCAGGCTCCAGTTAGCTTGGGGAGTTGAGCTGTCTGCCGGCCTTGGGGGTGGAGTATTCCTGCTGTAGCCGCCGCAATTTCCGCAGGGCCCGCCGCTCAATTTGCCGGACTCGCTCCCGCGAAAGACCGATGTGCTCCCCAATCTCCCGCAACGTCAGGCCCTTCGACCCATCCAGCCCATAGCGGGCCACAATTACCTGCTGCTCGCGTTCGCTCAGTTGGCTCACCAGGGCGCGCACTTCCTCGCAATGGGCAACCCGATTCAGATGTTCGATGGGATCGTTGTCCTCGTCAGGGATAAAGTGCTGCAGCTCGGTGCCGTCCTCGTCGCCTACCCCTACATTAAGGGATCGGATCTCGGCCATGTGGCGGGTGATCAGTTCGCGGTAGTTGTCGCCAATATCCAGCGAATCGAAAACTTCCTCTGCGGCAGGCCGGGATCCCTTCTCAGCGGACAGCTCGCGGTAGCGCCGCTTCACCTGGGAGACCTTCTCGTACATGTGGGCGGGCAGCCGGATCAGGCGCCCTTTGTTTTGGATGCCGCGGTTCACGCTCTGCCGGATCCACCAGGTGGCGTAGGTGGAGAACTTGTACCCCCGCGTGGGATCAAATTTTTCCACGGCGCGGGTGAGGCCAATGGTGCCCTCTTGAATCAGATCCAGGAACGGCAAGCCGCGGTTGCGGTAGCGCTTGGCAATCGACACCACCAGGCGCAGGTTGCATTCCACCATGCGCTTTTTGGCCGCTTCCCCCTGCCGCAGGATCTGCTGCAGCTCCTCTAAAGGGATCCCCAGCCGTCGGCTCCAATCCTCCAGCGACTCGTGCTGCCGCCGCTGCTCCAGAAGGGCCATCATCCGCTGCACTTGGTGGGCCAGATGCAGTTCTTCCTCAGCGGTGAGCAACGAGTAGCGCCCAATGATTTTTAAAAAACGCCCCACTGCGTCTTGCAGCTCAAGATTCTCCGCCATATCAAACCCCACACCATAAGTTGATGCCCTGTCAGAATCTTCGCTTCTGCTGTCGCATCAAGCTTGCTTCCCACAGTACGAAGCCGACCTTGCTGCAAACAGCACTTTATTCATACCAGTAGAAAAGCCTTTCCGTAAAGGTTTTGGCAACCTAAAATCCAGACTTTCAGCGGCTATTTGATTCACTAAATTTATTGAGTCTTGTCCTTGAGCTACCGCCAGCGGTTCCTCAGTTTCGGCCTCTGTCAGCTCGCCGATTTACGGGTAGATGTTACTAAAATAAGGCGATTCCGTTACTCAAAACTTAAATCAATAGGACAGAAAAAAGCAAGCAAGATCGGTCATGCTCTCTCAATCGTTAACCAGATTGTACTGAGATAAGAAACATGTTTTTGATACACTCTACATCGCTACAGATGCCTATTTTGTCTGTAGAAATCTATCGGAGAGGCTGGCCCGGCAAGGTATCAAACAGCCTGCTAATCCATTTCTGAAACCTTTTGAGGCTGATTTCAGAGAGAGTTGTCAATGAGCCTCAACCCCAAACCAGCCAAGGCAGATCCCAAGGAAAAGCCATCGTCTTGGCTGCCCCAAGTTTAGAGTAAATCAAGATAAATTTTGGATCTCAGACACTACCCATAGAGTCAAGTCTTCGAGCCGCCATCGTACTACAGGTTATCCGTCGAGTAGGGGCTATGGAGCCCAGGCGGGAAAAGCCGCAACCCCTGCTGTCGCACTCGCCGCTCCTGGAAGGGGATGGGGGTGACGCGCGGCAAAGGTGTAGCCACAGGCTGGGGAGTTGAAGTGGGGACAGGCTGCGGAGAGGGCTCTGGGCTGGGTTCAGGTTCAGGAGTGAGCCCTACGGGCGGTGGCGCGGGAACAGCCGGGATCCCTTCTGCGGTGGGACGGGAACGGTCCAGCTGAAAGCGAGGCTGGCGAGGCGGCGCGGGAGTGGGTGTCGGGGTGGGCGTCGGCGTCGGGGTGGGCGTCGGCGTCGGGGTGGGCGTCGGCGTCGGGGTGGGCGTCGGCGTCGGGGTGGGCGTCGGCGTCGGGGTGGGTGTCGGCGTCGGGGTGGGCGTCGGCGTCGGGGTGGGCCTCGGCGTCGGGGTGGGCGTCGGCGTCGGGGTGGGCGTCGGCGTCGGGGTGGGTGTTGGGGTCGGCGTGGGCTGAGGCTGCACAATGGCCAGGGCCTCTTCCGCTTTCAGCTCGCCGCGGATCAGCTTGGAGAGCGTGTCTTGGCCCCCGGGGGTGTAGGTGATCTCGCGGGCAGCGCTGTTGAACACATTGCGGATGGGATCCCCTTTGCTGTCCACCAGCTCCACCACCATCACGTTGCGACCGGGCCTCAAGCCCTTCAAGTAAAAAGACTCCCAGCGATCCAGCAGGCCGGACTGGCCGTTGAGGGTGTAGCGGATGCGCCAATCCCGCGGCAGGTCGGTCAGCAAACTTTCGCGCACCGGGGCGTTGGCCAGCCAAAAATCCACCAAGATCGGCTCGGCACCGTAGCTGCCGCTGGGCTGGTTGTAGGTGAGCAGGGGCAACTGCGGTTGCGGCACATATTCCGGTGTGGAGGCGAGCACGTGGAAGCTGACCTGGGCGTAGGCCTCGGAGTTTTTAAAGCTCTCGTGCCAGGGCTTGCCGGCAAACACCCGCAGAGTATGGGATCCCGGCTCCAAATCTTCGAAAACGAGGGGAGCATCGGCGTCGTAATGGGCGATGTAGGGCCGGTTGTCCAGCACCACGTGCAGATGGGGGCCAAGGCCCAGTTGCGGATCTTTAAAGAGCGGGTACCCCTGCACCGCAAAGCGAACGGTTACTTGCCGCTCCGACAACACCTCTCCGGGTTGGGGGCTGAGGATCTGTACTCGCGGACGGCAGTGCTCCAAGTAGGCATCCAGCTTGGCGATCTCCGGCGGCACCGGTAGCCGCTCGAGCTGAGGTAGCTGTTCCTGGGGCTGTTCAAGCGGGGATCCAGCGCAAGCGACCAGCACAAGAGCCGCCACCAGAGCCATCCACCATCCCCATCTCCAGGTTCTGGCCTTTCCCGCGTGTCTTTGCATGAGCCTCACATCCCAACACTTTCGGTATCCTGCCGAGCTGCAGATAAGCCATCCCCACATTACCAGCATGTGTCCTTTGGGGAAGATCCCCTCCCCCGCCCTAGAATGGGATCAGCGGTCTGGCCCAAGCCAGGTCAGGAGAACTTCTGAGGTCAGGTATGGCTGTGTTGGCGATAACGGCCCTTGCAGGCCTGGATCTAGCTCAGTGGCAGGCTTTGCTCAACAACGTGGCCTTTGCCGTTTGCTTAGGGGCCATGCTGTTTTATTGGGGCGGGGCAGCGTTTCCCCAGGTGCAGCTTCTGTCGGAGCTGGGCTTGGCGGGGATGATCGGGGCGAACTTGACGATCGCCGCCCTGCTGACGGCCCGCTGGATCGATGCCGGCTATTTCCCCTTGAGTAACTTGTACGAGTCTTTGTTTTTCTTGGCCTGGGGGATCACCGCCTTGCATCTGCTGGCTCTCCACTGGACTCGTAGCCGTTGGGTGGGGGTGACGACCGCCCCGCTGGCGACGGGCGTTGTGGCCTTTGCCGCCCTGGCCCTGCCGGCAGATATGCAGGAGGCCCAGCCACTGGTGCCGGCTTTGCAATCCAACTGGCTGATGATGCATGTAACGGTGATGCTTCTGGCCTATGCAGCCCTCTTGGTGGGATCCCTTTTGGCCATCGCTTTTCTCATCGTCACCCGCGGCCAGGAAGTTCAGTTAAAGGGCAACTCCCTCGGCCTGCAATTTGGACCCTCCCAGCCTGCAACCCACCCCGAATGGACAGAAGCCACCCTGCCATCGCCCGCTGCAGAACTGGTCTACGCCGGGATCCGCTCCCCCCGACCGGCTGAACCCCCTCCCCAACCGGCACCCGAAGGGATCCCGCTGCAACGGCTGAGCCTGGCGGAAATCTTAGACAACACCAGCTACCGGCTAATCGGGCTGGGGTTCCCGCTGCTGACCATCGGCATCATTGCCGGCGCCGTCTGGGCCAACGAAGCCTGGGGCACCTACTGGAGCTGGGATCCCAAAGAAACCTGGGCCTTGATCACCTGGTTGGTCTTTGCCGCCTATTTGCACGCCCGCATCACCAAAGGCTGGCAGGGCAAGCGCCCCGCTCTCTTGGCCAGCTTGGGCTTTGGGGTGGTTTGGGTGTGTTATCTGGGGGTGAACTTTCTGGGCAAAGGCTTACACAGCTATGGCTGGTTCTTCTGAGATCTCTTGGGCCAACAAATCAACCCCCGTTTGTGGGTATTCTGGTGCTGGCAAGCCGTCGTGGATCCCTCTGAGGAGAAAAGCATGCGACTGTTCAACTACCTGATCCTGTTCTCGGCCCTCCTGGGAATCGCTCTTTTCGCCATGCAAAACGCCAGCCCGGTCACGATTACCTTTGCCCCCGGCGTCAGCGTTGAAAGCCCGCTGGCGATCGAACTGTTGGCCTCTGCCGGGATCGGGGCCGCCCTTGCCTGGCTCTATAGCCTCTGGATGCGTCTCCAATTCAGCATCGAAGCCCGCGAGAAAAATCGGCAGTTGCAAGAAAAGGAAGTCACCATTAGCGAGCTGAAGGAAATGGTGGTGGAGCTGGAAGCCAAAGTCAAGCAACTGCCCCCCAGCAAGCGTGCCGAGCCCCAGGAAGACATTCAGGACGTTAAGGAAGTCACCACAGAGGGATCCCCTGCCTAGAACTGTTCCGAATGGATCCCGTCGATCTCCAAGCAGTTGGGGTAAAATTGAAATTCTGCTTGCCTCTTCCACTAGCCCATCACTTCCTATGCAGGTCACACAAGAAAAACGTCCTGGCAGCCGGGTTGGCCTCAAGATCGTGGTAGAAGCCGACCAGGTTAAGCGCTCCTACGAAAAAACCTTGCGCCAACTGGAGCGGAATATCCAGATCCCCGGATTTCGCAAGGGCAAAGCTCCCCGCAACCTGGTGATACGCCAGGTGGGCCGCGAGCGCGTCATGGCCAGTGCCGTCGATGACCTGATCAACGAGGCCATCCAACAGGCGCTCAAGGACACCCAACTGCATCCCATCAGCCGCTTCGAGCTGGACGACAAGGTGGAGCAGCTTCTGGATCGCTTCAACCCGGAGGCCGACTTCAGCTTCTCGGGGTATGTGGAGGTGTACCCCGAAGCCCGTGTCGGCCAATACAAGGGCCTGACCGTCACGGCCACCCGCGTCACCGTCAAGCCCGAACAGATCGACCAGCTCATCGACCGGTGGCGGGATCAGCGGGCCACCCTCTTGCCGGTGGAGGATCGGCCCGCCCAGTTGGGGGATGTGGTGGTGATCGATTTTCAAGCCCGCGATGCCGAGGGCAATCCTCTGGAGGAAATCGCCGCCCAGGACTTTCAGTTGGAGCTCAAAGAGGAGAACTTCATCCCTGGTTTTGTGGCGGGCGTGGTCGGCATGCAGCTCGACCAAACCAAGGAGATCACAGCTACTTTCCCCGACGATTACTTCAGAAAAGAGTTGGCCGGGAAAACGGTTACGTTCACCGTCTGCCTCAAAGAGATCAAGACCAAAGAGCTGCCGGAGCTGGATGACGCCTTTGTGCAGGAGATCAGCGAGTTTCAGACGGTGGCCGAACTGCGGGAACACCTGCAAAAGCGCCTCGAGCAAGATGCCCTGCGGCAATCTGAGGAGAACCTGGAGACGGCCATCCTCAATGCCATCTTGGAAACCACCGAGGTGGATCTGCCGGAGACCCTAGTCGAGCAAGAAACGACACAACTGCTGGCCCGAAGCCTTCAGTCGCTGCAGCAGCAGCAAGGGGTCACGCCGGGAGAGATCCGCAAGTTCTTGTCCCAACTGCCGCCGGAAACTCTCAACCAGTTGATGGAGCGCCACCGGCCCGAGGCCATCAACCGGCTGCGGCGCACCTTGGCTCTGAGCGCTATCGTCCGGCAGGAGCAGATTGCCGTAGGCCCCAACGAATTGGAAGTCGAGGTGGAAGAGGTGATGGCGGCCTATGCGCAGCAAGGGCAGAAGCTGGATCGGGAGCGAGTCCGCCAAGCAGTCCACGAAGATCTGCTCGCCAACAAGGTGATGGCCTGGCTGAAGTCCCAAACCACGGTCAACTGGGTCGATAGCGAAGGCAACCCCACCGAACCGCCCACCCTCTCGCCCCGCTCTGAGGGTGAAGACCGGCAGGAGAGGTCTGAGTCGGCTAGGGCAGGGGTGCCGGAGACGGAGTTTGAGGCCGAGAAGCCAGAGGGATCCGCGATCCCCGAGGCAGTTGAGCCTCCTGTCGATGCGAAAGCTGAGGGGGAGGTTGCAACAGAGCCGCAGGCAGCTCTCCCTTCTGTAGAAGCAGAGGCGTCTGGGATCCCTGAGGCGGTTGAGCCTTCTGCAGAGGCGGCCACAGACCCTGCTGGCTTGCAACTGGAACAGGCCGTCGCGGAGACACCCAAAGCGGGCAAAAAGAGCAAAAAGGACAAGTAGAGGGTCCTGGTTGCCTCCCTAGACTTGCCGGTTCTCACACCTTGGCCGCCGGGGTCGGAAAAAGCCGGGCTACAAGAGGCCGCGCCGCATCTGGTCCCAGAGGCGGAGGTAGGACTCGGCTTCGGCGGGGCTCAGAGGCCGCCAAATCTCGGCGCGCTCCCAGGTAGAAGGCTGAAAGTCAGCCCTGCGACGCAGCCGAGGAGAGAGTTGGGCCAAATCCAGCGGCCAAACCGAAGGGATCCCGCTCAAGTTCACCAGGCGGGGGGCGAACTCTGGGGTTAGGACGAAGTCAATCCAGTCGGCCAGCAGGGATCCTTCCAGCTCTGGGGAAGCGTTGTGAGCTCTATGCGGCCGCACCCAGACATCCCACCAGATGGCGGATCCCGAAGCCGGGATCGCCACCTCCAGCTCGGGGTAGTTGGCCTGGGTGGCATAGAGATCCTGCGACCAGCCCACAGCCACCCAGCTATCGGCCAGGCGCAACATGGGCAAGTAGTCGGCGGAAGTATAGGCCAGAACCTGGCGGTGCAGGGATCCCAGCTCTCGCCGCAGTTCGGCCTCTTCGGGATCGAGGGGATCGTTGTAGGAGCGGCCCAGCTTTTTGAGGACGAGCCCGATCACCTCCCGGGGGTGATCGGGCAGGGTGAGTTTGCCGGCCAGCTCAGGCCGCCACAGATCCGCCCAGTCCCGGATGGGGTCGCTCACCCGGTCGCGGCGGTAGGCAATGGCCGTTACCCCCCAGCGCCAGGGCACGCCCCAGATCTGCCCCTCTCGCCGGGCAGCAGCCTGCCAGCGGCGATCCAAGTGCTGCCACCGTTCTCCCAAGAGGTCAGGTGGCAAGGGATCCAGCCAACCGGCAGCAATGGCCCGATCCAAGGCGTCAGCTCCCAACAGGCTCAGGGCCGCTGCTGGCGGCTGTCGCCGGAACCATCTCCCCGGCTCCCACCAGGCCGGCTCAGGCGGCTGGACGCTCTGCTGCAGGTAGGCCAGCAACTGGGCCCGCTCGTCCAACAGTTGCAGCCGAAAGCGAACCTGGGTGCGGCGGCGAAACTCGTTCACCAAGCTGGCCGGGATCCCCTGTTTAAGGGCGAGAATGAGGGGCAGAGAGCCCCTAGGCCCGCCACAGCCGGCCACCGCCAGCCCCAGCAGGAGCCCGTACAGAAATTCACGTCGGCTCAGCCCTTGCTTGCCCACGCCAGTACCGCTCCACCAGAATCAGGGCCACCAGATCATCGTAAGCCTTGTCCGGCACCCGCATCCCCTTGGGCAACAGCCGCTCCCATCCCCGCGGTGGGTAAAAATCCCAGTAGCGCCGCCGGGCTTCTTCTGAGCTGTGCCTCTCGTCCACCAGAACAATCTGTTGGGGTGGGAGGAGCGACTCCAGTTGCCGTTTCCAGCCTCGCGCCGTTGTCTGATTTCCCAGGATGAGCCGCTCCGCCCCAAACTGCTGCCAGAGGGCCTGCAACCTGGCCAAGGCCTCCCCGGCTGAGACCACCTCCCGATGCAAGACCTGCCACGCCGGCTGAACTTGCACCACGGCAAGGCCGCACTTGTCCCGCCCCGGGTCAAAACCCATCAGCACTCGCCCCTCTTCCAGCCCGCCCAGATGGAGTGGATCCCTCATCCCCCAATCTGCCCCGCCTGCTGAACGGGGGTGGTGCCCTGCTGGCCAGAGGCCTCCGCCATCAGGAAACTCACCCGCAGCGGCCCCGCCGTGTAGATGTCGGTGTCAGCAACCAGCTTCACATCCAGGGGGGTAGTGCTCTGGCGGAGATGCTGCACAACTTCCAAGAACTTCACCTGCGAGAATTCTCCGACAGTGCCGGTGATGGGATCCGAGAGGAGGCCTTCTGCCTGGGAGCGCTGATTGGCCTGGTTGAGGAGCTCCAGCAGCCGCTGTTGGATTTCGTTCTCGCTCAAGCCTGGCTGGATTACACCCTGCGCCAGCACGGATCCCCTGGCGAAGATCCGCTGGTTGGGGTAAATCTCCACCAGCACAGGCACAGGCTCTCCCTTAAGCCGATTGGTGAGGGAGAGGATGCGCACTGCCCAGCTACCAGGTTCCTTCAACTTTTCCAGAGCTTGGTCGGCCTCCTCGCGGCGGATGAGGATGGCGTTCTCCAGAGGGGGGATGGGCCGGGAGCCGAGGGCAAGGGCCCGCTGTTCTGCCTGGGCCAAAACTCGCTCAAACTGCCGCCGGACTGCCGCCGGGTCTGCCCCTGCTGGCGTTTGCACAACTCCTGTAGCCAGGACTTCTCCCGCCAGAATGGCCAGCTCTCCCCGCCGCAGCCGCACCGCTAACTGGTTGAGCTGCGCGATCTCCTGCTCAAGCTGCTTTTTTTGAGTTTCCAGTTGGCTCAGGGCCGTCTGCGCCGTATCCAGAGAGCGCTCCAGTTGATCCCGATCCAGTTGCAGAGCCTGCTTTTGCGACTCCAGATCGGCAATCATCTTTCGGGCCGCCTCCACCTCTGCCTTCACCGCCTCCAACTCCGCCTGGGCCCGCTCCAGGCCGGGCTGCACTTGGGCCAGTTGCTCGTTGGCTGCCGCCAGCTTCGCCTCCGCCTCTTGCCGCTCTTGTAGCGCCATAGCCAGTTGATCCCGGACTTCGCTCAGGCGTGTCTGGGCTGCCGATTGCTGACTGCGAAATTGGTCGAGATCCAGCTTGAGGCGGTCTCGCTCGGCTCTGAGAGTGGCATTCTCCGCTTCCAGCAGAGCTTTCTGGCGGTTGAGGGCCCGCAGCTCCTGCTCTGCCTGGGCAATTTGGTTGGTGTAGCTGAACAGGGCTTCCGAAAGAGAGCGGTTGAGGAGCAGCAGCGTGCCCAAGGTCAGCGCCGAGATGCTCACGCCGGTAATCACGGCTACCAAAACGGCCGTGTGGCGGGGACGCAGGTTAAACCAGGTGAGGCGCTTTTTGCCAATCCGATACCCGACCCGATCCCCGACAACGGCAATCAGGCCACTGACAAACAACATGTAAAGGATCAGCAGTACGCCTTGCATAGCCCGGGATCCCTGCCATGGAAATCTTAGCAAGGTTACCCTGAAGGTCTGGGAAGTTGAGGGCAGGCCGAGCCAGAGAAGTGCGGCCCCGCGTAAGCGGATGGGGTTGAAGGACTCCGTCCGCCTGACGCGAACAGTAGCCCTGAAGCATGCTCGCTTAGAGAGCAAGCAAGCCCCGAACCCCCCCGTATACGCGGGGCAGGGGGGCTGGTTTATAGAACGCCCCAAAAGGGCGGTAACCTTTGCACCGTTCAGGTCGGCGTCACCCCTCCAGCCGCAATGTCCACAAGAAAACCCTTCCTACAAGACTTGCCTGGCTCTGGGTGGATGCGCAGACACCTACCTGCCGCCGCTACCTGCTGCACATGAGCCCCTTGAGAAGGCTTCCACCTGCTCAGCTAACGTCCGTTTAGAAATATCGACGCCGCAATAGGAGTAGCCACGCCGAATCAGTCCCAATGCCCACCTCGAGAAAATAGGTCTCAGGAGTGGCTGATACATTTACGCTGAACACTGCTGAGCATTACTGCTCAGCGGTGAAGCGATAGCATTCTGTCCGTTTCCGTTGTCACTACGCGACGCTGACG
>NZ_JBSSEF010000023.1:0-44756 GCF_054061455.1 Thermostichus sp. OS-CIW-20 | reverse complement strand
GAGCGGTGGGGCGTCCCGTTCTTCAAGCTCAGGAAATGTCCTGCTATCGGGCAGGAGTCACTGGGAAGCCCGCACTCTATGCGTCAGCATGAGTGCGGGAGTACGTCACGAATGTTGGGGGTTTTGGGGAGAGGCAGGCGTGCTTTCCGGCTCGGGTTTGGGGGTGGCTGGGTCTGAGGGAGACGGTTCAGAGGTTGGGCTGCCCGACGAGACAGCCACCATGGCGTGGCGAATCACCAAGTCCCCCAGCTTGTAGCCCGGTTGATATTCGACGGCCACCACATCTTCGGGGTACTCGCTGCTGGGCTGGCGGGCTATGGCCTCGTGCAGGTTAGGATCGAAGGGCTGGCCTACCGATTTCATGCGGGATACGCCCATCTTTTTCAAGCATTCCACCAGCAAGCGATAGACGCTTTGGTAGCTGTTGTGCACCTCCCGCTCGCGGTCGGTCTCCAGCTTTAACTGCTGCTGCGCCCGCTCAAAGCTATCCACCACAGGCAGGATCTCCAGCACAAATTTCTGCCGTTCTTTTTGGCTGAACTCCTCTTTTTCCCGCTGGGTACGCCGTCGGTAGTTCTCAAAATCGGCATAGAGGCGGATGTAGGACTCTTCCTTCTCTTTCAGTTGCTGGCGCGTTATTTCCAACTCCTGCTGGAGCTGCTTTAAGGTTTCGCTGAGATCCTGAGAAGCCTCAGCGCTGGCTTCGCCAGAGGAGGTGCTGGCTTCCGCTTCACGGTCTTCCAAAATCAGCTTCTCCAGCTCTGCTTCTACGTCGATTTCCTCTTCCTGGAGTTCAGGATAGGCATCTTCTGTGGGCATCGGTTGCTTTTCTTCAGCAGTCATGGGTTATGTCGACAAGCGTGATTAAGGAGCAGTAACGTCGGGTGCCGACAGTTTGGCAGTCTCAAAACCAGCGTCGCAATCAGCCAAACTGGGCTCTGTGCTGATCGTATTCTACCGACTCCTCTGCCAGCCAGTTGAGATCCCTAGTTGTTCTAGCCTACCAGCAGGCTGTCCTGGAGCTGGCCCAAGCTCTGGGGAAAGTAGATCTCGGCCAAGTTGGGAATGAGGTGCCAGTTGTGGCGGTAGATGGGCTGGATGGGGGAATGGGTGTGAATGTGGCGGGCGAGAAAGTCGCGGATGCTGTCGGCGGAGATCCAGAGGGTTTGGGCTTCTTGGAACATACTGTAGCCCCCCCCACCGCCGGCGCGGTAGTGGTTGATGGCCAGGCGAAAGGTCTGATCCGGCTGCACCGGCTGGCCGCGAAATTGTAGGGTCACCAAGCGCTCGCCTACAGGGCGGGTGAGATCGAAGCAGTAGTCGATGCCGTGGTAGAGGTCGAAGGTGTAGCCGCGGGCTTCGGGGGCGACGACAGAGGCGGGATCTGCCGGGAGATGCTCGGGATCCAACTGGCGAAAATAGCCAGCGGTCTGCTCGAGGGCGCGTCGCAAGATGTCGCCGGTGATCTCCAAGACGCAGAGGGTGTTGTCGTAAACGGTGAGGCTGTAGGCGTCTTGCAGAAAGATGGGGCCCGCTGCCAGGCCGGCACTGCTGCAGATGTTGACCAGGGAGAGCTCCGCCGAAAGGCCGGCCTCCCGTACCGCCTGCAGTTGGGCCTGATGGAGCAGCTCTGCTAGGGGGTTGGCCCCAAAACGGGCTGCCAGCCCGCCGCGATAGGCACAACGGGCCTGCCCAATGGGCTGGCGGATGTAGCGCAAGGTGGCCTGGTGGTAGGGCTCTGTCAGGGCCAGGAGTTCGGGATCGGCAGGGATCCCTTCCGCAGCCAGCAACTGGGCAGTTTTCCCGACAACTTGCCAGCGTCCGCCGTGGCGCTCCAGCTCCAAAGACACGTGGGAAAGGTGGCTGCCCCAGTAGCCGGGCTGCACCACCAGGGCCTTGGCCCCCCCCAGGCCGGCAATGGTCTGATGGGTGTGGCCGGAGAGGATGACGTCGATGCCCTCGAGCTCGGCCAGGGCCAGCAGCTCGTTTTCCCCCACCAAGCTTTTGTTGCTGGCCCAGCCGCGGCGATCCGGGCTGCGCCAGCCCTCAGGGCTGCGCAGGGGAGGCAGTTGGCTGGAACCGCTGTGCAGGATCAGCACCAACACGTCCACCTGGGGCCGTAGCAGCGACAGGTAGTGCTGGGCAGTTTCCAGCAGGGGGGCAAAGCGCAGCCCCGCAATGTAGTCGGGCCGCTCCCAGGTGTCGATGCGGGGGGTGGTCAGCCCCAGCAGGCCGACGCGGATCCCGGCCTCTTCTCGGATGAGGTAAGGGCGAAACAGCGGATCCCCGTTGTGGCGGAGAATATTGGCGCACAGGGTGGGACAGCGGAGATCGGCGGTGAAATCCTGCAGCACCTGCAGCCCAAAGTTAAAGTCGTGGTTGCCGGGGGTAAAGGCGTCGTAGCCGAGGGCGTTGAGGGCGTGGGCCATGGGATGGGGGGAGACCCGCTCCACCTGGGCATAGTAGGTGCCCAAGGGGGATCCCTGGATCGTGTCGCCGCTGTCGATGAGCAACACTGGATCCTCGCTGGCTGCTCGCACACGCTTGATCAGGGTGGCCAGCTTGGCCAAGCCATGTTCTGCAGGGATCCCGGCAAAGTAGTTCCAGGGATGCAGGTTGGCGTGGAGATCGGAAGTGTGGAGAATTGTTAACCGCATTCTAATATCATAACTGAAGCAAAAGCCGCAATCCAAGCTCCCGTTTTCTGGGGAAGGGGGCCGTCACCTCAGCAAAAACAGCACCTGCACGCAGCCCACCAAAAAACCCAACAGCCCCCCCAAGTTGACGATGGCCTGCAGTTCCTGGCGCACAATTTGCTGAATGGCCTGCTCCAGCTCAGCAGGGGAGGTGGCGTTGACTTTGTCGGCAATCACCTGATCTAAGTTCAACACGGGGATCACCTGCATCATCAGCGATTCCAGATCCCGCTCTAGGTAGCGCTCCAGGATCAAAGCCAGGTCGGCGCTGATCTGATCGATGGAGGCGATCAGCGCCTTGGAGTTGCGCAGGCGACCCAACACCAGGCTGGCCACTTTTTCCCAATCGATGCTCTCCCCCAGCCCCTTGATAACCTCTGGCCCTTGGCTGCGCAGGTAATCTTGGATGCCATCGCGCAGGGCACGGCGCAACTGACGTACGGCGGAAACCGGCAGGTTTTGCAGGGAGAGGTTCTGCAGGATCTCGGTCAGGCGGCGGGGGGCGTTGATGTCTTTGAGCAGATCTTCCAAGATGGCCTCTGCCCCTTCCGGCTCCTCCAGGCAATAGGTGCGCAGGCGCAGCAGGGCGTTTTTGAGGCCAAACAAGTTGGCCACCAGCCAGTAGGAGCCGGTGGCCCGCTCGCGAAATTCTTCATCCAAAGCTTCGATGTTGCGATCGGTGAGAAAATCCACCAGGTTCTGCCGCAACACCTTGGGGGGCAGCGCCTGCTTCAGGATCCACTCCGAAAGCTGCCGGGCTTGCTCGGCGTTGAGGCGCAGCTCTAGCAGCACCTGGTCGAACAGTTGGTTAATCGGCCCCTCCAAAAAAGTCTCCTGGCGGGCGAGCACCTTCACCAGGCGGGGCAACGACTCGTTGAACAGATCGGCCAAGATGCGCGCCAGCACCTGAGCGGTTTGCTGCTGTTGCTCGGGGTTTTGCAGCCGATCCAGCGCCACCCCCAGCAGCCAGCGGATCCCTGCCTGCATGCGCTCAGTTCGCAGCAGCTTGCGGGCCAGATTGTGCAGCTCCTCTGGCGTGAGCAGGGATCCCATGATGGTCTTGGCAATCTGCTTGGCCAGGCGGGGCTGGTTCTGCGGGATCAGGCCGGGCGTGAAGGGGATGCGCCAGCCGAAAATCCGATAGGCCCGGTAGGGCCGGAAGAGCATCTTGATGGCGATGTCGTTGGTGAAATAGCCGATCACCAGCCCGGCCAGGGGGGGCACGACGTAGATCCAAAGGGCCATGGAGCAAACTTGGGGGGATCTTCTCTACTCTACCGACCCGCTCCTGCTCGCTTCTTGTCAAGGCTATTGGATGATCAGGCTCTCGCTCAGTTCCAGTTCCACCAGGGTGTTGGGCTGCAGCGTCACCACCCGGTCGATGTTGGTACTACCTGCAGCAGCACCCGCCAGGCCGCCGGCCAGGATGGGCAAAAAGCCCCATCCCCCTGTGAGCACCCCCAAGGCCAACCCGCCCGCCGCCCCATAGCCCGCCCCACGGGCGACGGTGGTGCCCACATCGGCGTTGCGATCCAACCCAACCGGGAGCAGTGCAGACTGGCCTCTAATGAGATAGGTAGAAGGGCCGATGGTGAGGCGGTTGGCCACAAAGCGGTTGCCGAGGATCTGTTTCCGCAGGTCGGCATTGTCTTCGCCACGACTGAGGGGATCCCTGGGCCTGTAAACCGGCTCAAAGGTGCCCCACACCACACTCCCTGGCGGGATCACCACCTGGCCAAAGCGATCCAGCACTGGCTCGGAGACTTCCAGGTTGGCGCTGATGGCCTGGTAGGGCTGGAAGGTGATGGGTCGGTAGACCGTAAGAGGAATACGGGTGCCGGCAGGCAGCTCGCCCCGCGCGGCCCCAGCCAGGTTCCCCCCTGGGCTGAGGTCGGGCCGCCGTTGATAGGAGTAGGCTTCGCCTGGCGGAGCTGGTCCACCTGGCGCCGCTTGAACGGGCACCACCGGAATTGGGGCCGGGCTCGGATCCCCCGGTGGGGGGAGGGGATCCCCCGTGAGGGGCATTTGCGGCACCTGAGGCACAGGCGGCAGGGCTTGCGGAGCCGTGGAGCCGGGCGGGTTGCTGAGCAGAGGCAGGGTAGGGACGGGATTTGGCTGAGGGGCTTGGGGCGTGAACTCGAACTGCTGGGCAGTGATGGGAGCGACCGCCGCAGCCCACAACACCCCACTCACCAGCCACCCAAAGCCAACCCTTTGCCACGACGGCAAAAACGGCTGCAACGCTGAGCTCATGGATCCCGTCCAGTCACAACTGGCAGTAGCTTAGCATCCTGACCAGCTCGTGCCCACTAGATGTAGTATCTAGGGGCAACCCATTGGCCTTTAAAACACCACTAAAGCCTGTTCATGGGATCCCTCTTGCCTAAGAAGGGCTGGGAGAGGGAGAAGGCAAAGGCTCCACTACAGGCTCTGGGGTGGGGGTAGGCGTTGCTGTTGCGGTCGGAGTCGCTTCCGGTGTGGGCGTAGGTGTGGGAGTCGGCGTGGGTGTTGGAGTGGGTGTGGGCTGGGCGGCCTGCACCTGGAAAGACCACTGCTGGATGGCGGTGTTGCCGCTGGTATCGGCAATTTGGACGGCAATCAAGGTCGGTCGATCGGTGGGCAGCGGCTCGGCTGGGGTGTAGGCGAAGCCGGTGCGGCTGAGCTGAGCTTGGGCGGTAACGTCCACGTTGTTCACCAGCAGGGTAAAGCTATTGAGGTCGATTCCCTGGTCATCTTGAAAGCGAGCGGAGATGGATGGGCGCGGGTTGTCGGTCACCGCTCCGTTGGGCGGCGCCAGGTCGCTGATGGTGGGGAAGGTGGTGTCGGTCACCCGACCGATGCTGATGGTTTTGTCCGGCAATTGCACCAGGGTCACCAGCCCATTCCGCTCCAGACGGGCAAATACTGGCGCTTCCGAGGCCCGGTCTTGGCTGCGGAAGGTGTAGCTGCCCTCGTATTGGCCGGGGCGGGTTTCCTGCAGGGGCAGGTTGTAGGCAATGCCGGGAATGGAGAAAGACGCCTGCGCCCCTGGCGATCCCAGCAAATACACCGTCAAGGTATCTCCCGGCTTGACGGATCCCAGCTCCTCGCGGGCAAAGAAAGTTCTCACCTCTGGGGCGGCGGGCAGCGTTTCCACCAGCGGCTCCACGGGGATATCCGGCGTGGCCAGGGGCTCAGGCGTGGGGGGGACCTGAGCCAGAAGCTCGGTGCGGATCCCTGGCCCGGGGATGGCAGCTCCCACAGGCGGGTCTAGGCTGGGCACCCGGCCCACCTTGGCCAGCGCTTGGTAGGTGAGAGCCGCCACTTCCCCCCGCGTGGCCACCGCCTGGGCATTCAGTCGGGTGGGATCAGGGTAGAGCACCAACAGACCTTCTTGAACTGCTGTCGCGATGGGGGCGCGGGCAAAATTGGGAACCAAATTGGCATCGGTAAAGCCGGACAGAATGGCTTCAATTTGACCGGGATCCTCGAGGAGCCTGCCGTTGGTGGCGGCGCGGGTCAGAACGGTGATGGCCTGGGCGCGGGTGAGGACATCGTTGGGACGGAAGGTGCCGTCGGGAAAGCCGGAAACCAACCCCGCTGCTGCCGCCGCGCCGATGGAGGGAGCTGCCCAACTGGGAATGGGATCGGCAAAGGGGCGCACAGGGACGTTGGTATCTAGCCCAAAAGCTTTGGTGACGATAACGGCAAACTGGGCCCGCGTAATCGACTCGTTGGGGCGAAAGGTGCCGTCTGGGAAGCCGCCGATGATCTGCCGCTCATTGAGCCCGGCGATGTACTGGGCGCCCCAGTAGGTGCTGATATCGGAAAGTTGCGCCCAAACGGGATCCGCAACCAGCAACAAACTGCCCCAGCTCGCTATCACGGCTGCCGCCTTCCAACTTTGCCAAAGAGAAAACCCACGCATCCCCTACAACTCCTCGCTACCTGCTAGAAAGGCTCTAAGAAAAGACATCGGCCCAAACAATCAACAATCGAAGAAGAGCCGGATGGAGTTACCCACTCCGTAACCCTAGACGAAAAAATCTCCTGAAAAGTTCTATCGGTTTCCGAAGTTTCACGGGGCGGGATTGGGGTAGCGCTGGTGCACCGCCTCAATTTCTGCCAGGATCGCAGGCGACAGCTCCACCTCGAGGCAACTGAGGTTTTCCTTGAGCTGGGCCAGGTTGGTGGCCCCGATGATGGTGCTGGTGACAAACCAACGGCTGCGCACAAAGGCCAAAGCCAACTGGGCAGGGGTCAGGCCGTGCTGGCGGGCAATGCGCACGTAGGCAGCCACGGCCTCTTCCACATTGGGCTTGCGGTAGCGCTGGCCAAAGCCCTCGAACAGGGCCAAACGGGATCCCGGCGGCTTGGCGCCCCCCAGGTATTTGCCCGTCAGCAGCCCAAAGGCCAGGGGGCTGTAGGCCAGCAGCCCTACCTGTTCGTGGCGACAGACCTCCGCCAGCCCCATCTCAAAGGTGCGGTTGAGGAGGCTATAGGCGTTTTGAATCGAGACTACCCTGGGCAAGCCCAACTGCTCGGCCACGTGGCAGAACTCGCAGACTCCCCAAGGGGTTTCGTTGCTCAGGCCGATGTAGCGCACCAGGCCCTCCTGCACCAGTTCCGCCAGACCCTGCAGTTGCTCGGCAATGGGAACCGTGGGCCGCTCTTGAGAGGGATCGTAGGCCACGCCCCCAAACAGGGGCACATAGCGATCCGGCCAGTGGATTTGGTAGAGGTCGATGTAGTCGGTTTTCAGGCGCTTGAGGCTGCCGGCCACCGCCTGTTTGAGGTTGTTGCGGCTAATCGAGAGAGACCCGCCGCGGATCCAGTGCCAGGGCCGCCCCGGGCCGGTGATCTTGGTGGCGATGACAAGGCGCTCCCGCGGCTGGTGCTGCAGCCACTCGCCGATGTAGCGTTCTGTGGCTCCCTGGGTTTCCGCCCGCGCCGGCACCGGGTACATCTCCGCCGTATCGATGAAGTTGATCCCGTGTTCTACTGCGTAATCGAGCTGTTCCCAAGCCTCAGTCTGGGTATTCTGCTCACCAAACGTCATGGTGCCGAGGCAGATCTCCGAAACCTGCAGAGGACTGTGGCCAAGCTGGCGGTAGCGCATGGGAACTTGCCGTCTCCAACCCTAAACAGCACACCAGTCCCCATTGTGCCCAAAACTTGCCAGCCCCTGGGATCCCTGCCCCTACTCTTGCTGCAGCACAGGCATGTACTCGCGGTAGATCTGGTTTAGGATTTCCAGGCCAATGCGGGTGCGACTGTCGGGGGGACGCAGCTCGATGGCTGCCCTTACTTGCAAGATGGTGCCCACCGGATAGGGCGAGCGCAGCTCCTCCCGCTTGCCCAAAAACACATCCGTGAAGTAGTCGATCAGCCGCCGTACCTGCGCCATGTCCTTGCGGGAGATCTCCATATCCAAAACGGTGGCCAATTTGGCTCGCATGGCTTGAAAGCTCTGTTGGCTGGTGTTGAGGGCCACCCGCTTGGCCAGGCTGTCTACCACAATTTGGCTGATCTTCTCCACATTTTGAGTCACGATCTCGCGGTGGCGGCCAGCAAAGCGCAGTTGCACTTCATCTAAAAATCGTTCGCGCTCCAGGATTTGGATGCCCTGCTGCTCTAGATCCACTCCGTAGCTTTGCAACTGCTTGTACTGATTCAAAACCCATTGGTTGTAGAACGAATCGGCCAAAACCCGCCAATAGCCAATGATCGTCGCCTCGGCAAAGGGGATGCTCAGCAAATAGGCCTCGCTGGTAATCTGGTGCAAATGTTCGGTCAGCTTGTCCCGCTCTTTTTCGTCCAAGTGGGAAGTGCGGGGCACCCAGACGGCTCCGTACTCGCTTTTCACCTCCACCGGCAGGGATGTGAGGAGAGTGTCGAAAAATTGATGGAGGCTGAAAAGGAGAAACTTATTGGGATCCTGCAGGCGGTTGAGCAGCTCTTGTTTTTTCTCTTCTTGATATTGGGCTACCAGCTGCTGGGCCTCGGCGGCCTGGCTGCGCGCTGCCTCCACATCTTGCCGCAGCTTTTCGATCTCTTCTGCGCTCGGCACCTCGCCAGCAGCAGGCTCCCCCTCTCCACTGAAATAGCTGCCGCGCGGCCCTGGATCCCCAAGGCTTGCCAGCGGTTCGTCGCTGTCGTTGTCCAGCGTCAGCAGGTGAGAAAGAGCCTGCAGCCGAGCCCGTCGATTGGAAGAGTAGAGGGATCCCACTTCCACCGGATCCCGACTTTTCCAACCGTCCAGTCCACCGATGCGATAGAGCGTGTAAAAATACTTGCTGAGCAGAATTGCCAACAGATGCTTGTTTTTGACCTCGTTGTACTCCAGGTAGGCCCGCAGACACAGTTGGAAAGCGATGTTGGGCAAGCTGCGACACACCCCTATGATGTGGGAGTACACCCTTTGCAGGTGCGGCCGAAAGCGGCGTGGGATCGCCTCGGGCCGCAGGCCGCGCAACAAGAACTCCGGCTGGCGTAGATCTTGAGGGGTGAAGTAAAAACTTTCTTGCCAAAGCAGCTCGTCCAGGTCGCGGGCAAAAATCGGCTTCAACTGATCGATGATCTGCTCGACAACCGCTTCGTTAAAAACCGGTATGATTTTTTCAATACGCAGTTCCTCGTAAATAGAATGCAGCCGCTTGCTGCGAAAGTCTTCGATCGAGATCAGCCCCTTCATGGTTCCAATCCGACCGTCGCTCAGCAGGAACTTATAGACAACTTCAGCAGTGGCGCCTGGGGAGAGAACGGGAGTTCCGGTCAAGTCGGGGCAAATTTGCAGGGGGCGTAGCAAGCGGCTGGTTTCACTGATGCTAAAGCAACTCCAAGCTGCCGGGTTGAGCACCACCGACGACAGGCCGGCCAGCAATTGCTTCTCGTCCAGATCCTCCAGCCGGATTTCTCCCCTGGGAGCTTGGCGGGGTGCCGCGGCTGAAGCCGCCTGCGAATCCCGAACGGACGGAGGAGATAACGGTAGAGGAGACGCGCTCATGCAGCCAAGGCCGTTTAACCTCAAAGTTCACTCTAGACCGGCAAAGGATAGATAAGATGTGATCCGTATCTCTTTGTCCAATGGAAGTCTCTAAAGCAGAATCTGCCCAAAAACCCCCCCGCTGTTATCTATTCCCACCAGTATCTTGAAACGGTCAGCTTTTGGGTAGCGTGCAACCACGGTTTTAGGGATCCACTAAGGGATACGCAACTTTAGCTCTGGGGGATGAGGTTGCTGAGGCTTTTCCGCTAACCGCCCTCCAAGCCGGTTTTTCTGCCGCAACTCCTGGGCTAGGATAAACGGTCTGCCTACCAGTACGGGCTAGAGTTGCGTTTTAATTCGGGTTGATTCGGGATTGAGGTGCAGTGGTCATGACGGCCATTTTGATTGTGGACGACGATCCCACGATTCGGCTGGTGTTGAAGCGATCCCTGGAGCGGCAGGGCTACACCGTCGAGATGGCCAGCGGTGGCTTGGAAGGGCTGGAGAAAGCTCATCTCCTAACCCCGGGGCTGATTATCTGTGACTGGATGATGCCGGATATGGATGGGCTGGAGGTCTGCCGGCGCATCAAGGCGGATCCCAAGTTTTCCACCACCTTCTTTATTTTGCTTACCGCTCGCACCGAAGTCGAAGACCGCATCCAGGGCCTGGATGCCGGGGCAGATGAGTTCCTCAGCAAGCCCATCGATCCCAATGAATTGCGGGCGCGGGTGCGGGCTGGGCTGCGCTTGCACCAGCTCAGCTATGACCTGCAGCAGCAAACGGCCCGACTGCGGGCGGAGTTGGCCGAAGCAGCCAGCTATGTGCGTTCGCTTTTGCCCAAGCCGGCCGACTTCCCACCTCACCAAATAGCGATTGAGTGGTGCTTTTTGCCCTCCCAGGAGCTGGGGGGGGATTCGTTTAACTACCACTGGCTAGACGAGGATCACCTGGCCATCTACCTGCTAGATGTGTCAGGGCACGGGGTGGGATCCGCGTTGTTGTCGGTGTCGGTGATGAACCAGTTGCGTTCCCAGAGCCTGCCCGATACAGACCTGCGGCAGCCGGATGCGGTGTTGCGCGCCCTCAACCAATCCTTCCCAATGGGATCCCACCATGAAATGTACTTCACCCTTTGGTATGGGGTCTATCAGCCGGGATCTCGCTTGCTTTCTTTTGCCAGCGCTGGCCACCCCCCCGCTCTGTTGGTTGCGCAATCAGACCCCATCCCCCTAGAGCTGAAGACCCCCAATTTGCCCATTGGCATTTTGCCCGATCAGGACTTTGCTAGGGACGAAGTCCGGATCCCGGCCAACAGTTGTCTCTACGTGTTCAGCGACGGGGTTTACGAAGTGTCCAGCTCGGAAGGGATCTGGGGGATAGAGAACTGGAAGTCCTTCCTAAGCAAGCATGCCTGCGTTGGCCTCGATCACGTTCTGCAGCACATTCAGTCTTTCCGCGGCAAGGCCGATCTTGAGGATGATTTTTCTCTGCTCCGTATTAGCTTTGGCTAGTGCAAGCCCGCTCAAGCTGAGCCGGGGGCTGCTCTCCGAAGCTGCTCCCACTGGCTAGGGGTAAAGGTACGGAGGGCTAGGGCGTGGAGACGGCCATCCTGAAGGTAGGGCTTCAAGGCCTCGTTCACCAGCCGGTGCTGTTTGATGAGGGGGAGGCCTTGGAATTGCTCAGCTACGACGACAGCCTGAAAATGGTTGCCATCGCCAACTGTATCTTCTACCTGCACCTTGGCTCCGGGCAGGGCAGCCTGTATCAACGCCTCGATTTCCCGCGGATCCATGCACCGTCTTCCTAGCTTCGGCTCAAGACAACTTAGAGAAGCTCTCCCAATGCCTGCAGATGTTGAGTTCCTATAGCGGGGACTGGATTTGAACCAGTGACCTTCGGGTTATGAGCCCGACGAGCTACCAGGCTGCTCTACCCCGCGGCGCTTTTCTAGCCTAGCTTGTCCTCCGGCTAACCGGCAAGCCTACGCCTAAGTTTCGCCCTTTTGTGTGGGTATTGTCTTCGAGGATCCCCGTCGCACCTGGATGAGCTAGGCGGTGATGCTGATGGCAATCTCGGCGGGGGTTTCGGCGTGGATCTCCAGACCGATGGGGGCAAAGAGCCGAGTAAACTACCCGACTCCGACCGCTAAAGCGGTACGGAGCGGGCTTTCAGTAGCCCTGAGCCTGCTCTGCTCTACCAGAGAACAAAACAGGCCCGAACCTCTAGGCTGGTTTACGACAGCCCCCAAAAGCGCAATCACATTCGCACCATTCAAATCCGCATCCCCTTCCCATCCACAGTGCCCACACTTGAACGACTTACCACTGCGATAGGATTGCGTAGGGTCGGGATAGATGTGCAAACACCGGTGGCAGGTCTGCGACGTGTAGGCAGGCGGCACAAGAATCAGAGAAACCCCTGCAACCCTCGCCTTGTATTCCAGAAACTGCCTCAGTTGGTAGAACGCCCAACTGTTGGCCCTGCGCCTTTCGGTTTTGCTGCGGGGTTGTTGATTGACTCTTTTCCGGATCCCTGTCAGGTCTTCCAGGGCGATAGCGCTGTTGGTAGCTTTTGCCCTAGAGCTTTGGAGATGCGATGATTGACCCACGCCTGAAAGCGCCTCTCCTTGCCAGACAGCCGTTGCAACAGTTCTCTGCATCTGCGCCGCGAACTGCGGGTGCCCTTACTGGCTTTGCGTTGGAGTGCCGCCCTCAGCTTGGAGTAGTGGTCTCGGACTTTGTTCAACTGCTGTCCATTCCAGTTATCCCCTTCTGACGTATGGGCAATATCCGTCCTGCCCAAATCCACGCCTAGCACTCTATCCGTGCGTTGCGGTGGGCACGGTTCCGTTTCCACACAGATTTGAATGGAGTAGGAGCCGTCTTTGCGCTTGACCAGAGTGGCAGATTTGGGATTGGAGCCCGCCAGCCGTTCTCTCTGGTAACGGCCAATCGCCAGCTCAAAGCGCTCCCGACCCTCCACCGTGGTCAGCGACACCGTCCAGTCTTTCTCGCGGAACGAAAAGATACGGGCATCGTAGGTCGCAAAGCCTCTCTTGAACGCTTTGACCGGACGGTTTTTCTGTCGGGCAACTTTACGGGCACCGGCCAGCCGTCTGCAGACCTGCTGAGCCAAGTTACTGGACAAGCCAAACCGAGCGCGAATCTGGTAATAGCAAAGGGACTGGAGTTTGACTGCGTTGACTACTTTTTCTGGTGTGTTTTGGTTGACCCAGTTCAAGGCTTGGCCAAAAGCCTCCAAAGTCGCGTCCAATTTGGCGGCTTGCGACTGGGACACCTTGAGCTTGCAGGAGACGGTCAGGACTTGGGTCATGGTTCTATCATAACTTCCGCATTCCTCCCGACACTGACCCTACGGGTACAGTGCGGGGCTCCTGCGATTTCTAGCTGAAGGCGGTCTCCGGGATCCCTTCCTGGGCCAGGGACAGGCCGCAGTGGCCCGCTCCGACGATCAGCAGGGTGGGGGAAGGGAGGAGGGGCTCGACCCAGGATCCCGCGAGGAGCTGTGGGCGGGATGGCAGGGGGGCAAAGTGCTCCACATTGCTGTCGCCAAGCCTGAGGTAGGGGAACCCCTGGGGATCGAGGGGAGTGATCAGCCAAGCCCTTTGCCCTTGGGTCAGAGCCTGGAGGATCTGGGCCGCCAATGTTTGGGCAAGGGATCCCTGCCATCGCTGTAGCCAAATGTGCATCCGTCCCCCGCAAACGCCCAAGGGAGGGCTGTTGAGATCGAGGGAAACCGGCATCCCAGCCGGCGAGGACTCCCCATCGCCACCGCCAACGGGAACAGCGGTCTGCAAAAGGGTTTGCGCTCGGGCAATGACTTCCGCTTCGGCAGCCCCACCGCCAACAGTGCCCAACAGGGTGCCATCGGATCCCACAGCCAGTTTCGCCCCCGCCTGGCGAGGCACAGATCCCTGGGTGCGGATCACGGTGGCTACCACCAGCGGCACGCGGGAGAGCATGACTCTAGTCAATAATAAGCTCAACTATACTGAAAATAATGTATAATATGTTCAGTACGGATTACTACCAGTTGATCTTTCTGTTTCCTTTCGAGTCTGCCAACATGGTAGCCAAAGCAAAGCAGAAAATTGGTAGTAAGACGACACGGAAACTGCGCTTTGGGTATTCTACTCAAAGCTTTGCGGGATACCGCCATTCTGTTTGGACTCCGTCCCGCTAACGCGAATGGAAACAAACAGAATGCTATCGCTGCATAGTTGAACAGTGATGTTCAGCAGTGTTCAGCGTAAATGTATCAGCATGTCTGCCAACTGTCGGTAAAAGGTCTCGTCCACCTCAGCCTCGGTTATGCCTACGGCACCCTAGCGGGAACGGTCAGGGACTCAATGATCAAGAAAGCCCCTCTAGGATGGCCTGATGGAAGGCAACCCGGAAAGCCTGGAATCCGTTCTCCTGCCGACCGTGGTAGACGGCGTTGGTGAGCAGCGTCACCACCAGCTCCCGCTCTGGATCGATCCACAGGGAGGTTCCGGTGAAGCCGGTGTGGCCGAAGGCGCTGGGGCTGAACGGGGAGCTGCTGGCCAAGGGATCCGGGGAGCGCAAGGCAAACCCCAAACCCCGGCGCTCGTGACAGCGGTGGGCATCCCCTTGCTGAGGCAACTGCTCGCGGGTCATTTCCCTCACCGTCTGCGGCTGCAACAGGGATCCCGTCAAAAAACTCTCTCCGAAAGCGGCTACTTCCTCTGCCGTGGCGAATAGTCCGGCATGGCCGGCGATCCCGCCCAGGCGGGCGGCATTTTCGTCGTGAACCTGCCCCTGTAGGCGGCGCTTTCGCCAAGGACACAGCTCGGTGGGGGCACAAGAGACAGAGACAGGGGGTGGGTCGAAAGGATCCCCCGGATAAAACTGAGTTTGGCTCAGGCCCAGAGGCCGCAAGATCCGGGCGTACAAGATCTGATCCAGACGGGTTCCGCTCAGACGTTCCAAAGCCAGCCCCAGCAGGATCAATCCAAGATCGCTGTAGACTGTGCGGGATCCCGGCCTGTAGGCCAAAAAGGTGTGCAAAGCCATGTGCCGGGCAGATTCGGCATCGGGCTGTCGAAACAGGGGCCGCCAGGCGGGCAAACCGGCGGTGTGGGCCAGCAACTGTCGCACCGTCACCTGTTCTGTTGCAACAAGCTGGCCTAAGGATTCCGGTTCCACAGCAATCCATTTCCCCGGCTGCAGAGGATCTTCATAGGGGGCAATGGGGCGGGATCCCTGAAACTCCGGCAACAGGAGACTCACCGGTTGATCCAGCAGCAACGCTCCGGCTTCCACCAGGGCCATGCAGGCGGTGGCGGTGTACAGCTTGGTCAGCGAGGCCAGGTCAAAACGGGTGGCCGAGGTTGTCGGTTGGCGCCGGGTCTCAGGGTCGAGATGGCCTGCCGCCCTTGAGTAGATACACCTTCCCTTGTGGCGGATGACCACCTGGGCAGCGGGGAAAAGGTGGGGAATGGCGGAGTTGAGCAGCCCCTCCAGCAAGGTCGGATCCCAGCCCATCTGCCTCCTCTCCTCCCGGCTTGAGGATCCCCAGTCCAACAAACAACTTGTAACGGTGTTTACAAAAGCCTACCGCTTCCCCAGCTAGGATGCCAGCACGGCTGGTTACATCATCACATCAAATCAAATCAAATCAAGGGATCCCAGGTGCGGCTGGAGTTGTTGCAAGCCTTTTTGAACGTGGTGGAAACGGGCAGCTTTTTGGCCGCTGCTCGCCTCAGCGGTCTGACCCAATCGGCCATTAGCCGCCAGATCCAGGCCCTGGAAGAAGCAGTGGGCGCTCCGCTGTTGCATCGCAAAAGCCCGGTGGCTCTAACCGTAGCTGGGGAACGGCTTTTGCCCCATGCCCGTCGCATCTGTCAGGAATGGCAGCGGGCTCAGGAAAGCATTCGAGAATGGCTGCAGGGCCAGCAAACCGAGCTCTGCATTGCCGGGATCCATTCTCTGATCGCCCATCAACTGCCGCCGGTGCTGCAACAGTTTTGCCGGGAGTACCCAGAGGTGCAGTTGCGGGTTACCGCTCTGGGCAGCGACCGCGCCTTGAAGGTGCTCAGGGATGGGCTGGTGGACGTGGCCCTGGTAATGGAGAATCCCCTGATGACGCGGGGGGCAGAGCTGGTGGTGGAGCCACTGTACTCCGAGCCGATTCAAGTATTGATGCCCGCCACCCATCCCCTCAGCCGCTACGAGCGGATCCCCTGGAAGGTGCTGGCGGAGTATCCCCAGGCTGTGTTCAAAGATGGCTATGCCATGCGCTCCTTGGTGGGATCCCATCTGGCCCGACAGGGGCTTCCCCTGAAAGCAGCCCTGGAACTGAACACCTTGGATGCCTTTCGGGGGGTGGTGCGACAGGGGCAGCTCATTGCCCTCCTGCCGGAGTCGGCCCTGGTGGACTGCTGCGCCGATCCGGATTTGCAGGTGCGGCCCACCGAGCCCCCCCTCTTGAGGCGACAGGTGGTTATGGTCACCACCAGCGATCGCTATCGGATCCCTCCCATTCGCCGGTTTTTGCAGTTGGCCGCCCAGCTGATTAGGCAGTCTGGTAATGCTGAGCCTGCTTCCGGCGCAGATCCCCATTGCCCCTCTGCTGGGCTGTTGTCGGTTTTGTAGAGACCTTTTGTAGAAATTTCTGGTCAAATACCCATATCGGTAGTTTCAAGTGTTCCGCCCTTATCTCCCCCTATCCTGAGTAGCCCAGCGCTCCCGACCGCCGATGCTATGAGCCAAGAGTTTCGCGAGCTGTTGAAAAAAATCGGCAGCGGCACCCACACCCACCAGGATCTCAGCCGGGCAGAGGCCGCCAGCGCTGCTCGAATGCTCCTGCGGGGGGAGGCCACTCCCGCCCAGATCGGGGCTTTTTTAATTGCCCACCGCATCAAGCGCCCCACTGCCGAGGAGCTGGCCGGTATGTTGGATGCCTATGCAGAGTACGGCCCTCTTCTGCCCCGGCAGGATCTGCCTCATCCCTTGATCATCTTTGGCCATCCCTACGATGGCCGCTCGCGGACGGCACCGCTGGGGGTGCTGGTGGCTTTGCTGCTGGCAGCGGCAGGGTCAGCCGTTTTGCTGCATGGCTCTGGCTTCTGTCCCACCAAGTATGGGCTGCCTTTGGAAACGGTGTGGCGGAGCTTGGGGGTGGATTGGCGAGGGCTATCCCTGGAGCGGGTGGGGCAACTGCTGGAACAAACCGGGCTGGGATTTTTGTATTTGCCCACCTGTTTTCCCCAGGCTCAGGCTCTGATGGACTACCGGGATCAAATCGGCAAGCGCCCCCCCTTGGCCACCTTGGAGCTGGTCTGGACACCCTACCAAGGCCCCTTTCACCTGGTGGCCGGCTATGTGCATCCTCCCACCGAGGCCACGATGCTGGAGCTGTTTGCCCTGCGGGAGATCCGGCAATTTACCACCGTCAAAGGTTTGGAAGGCAGTTGCGACCTGCCGCGGGAACGGGCGGCCATTCTCAACCAGGGCGGGAAACGGCTGCTCTTGAAGGCCAGAGATTGCCACTTGGCAGGCCCGGAGATCCCCCTCTCCGGCGAGAAAGAGCTGCTCCAACAGATGCAGCAGGTGCTCAGCGGGGATCCCTGTGAACTCACCCCAGCCGTTCTCTGGAATGGGGGCAGCTATCTGTGGCTCCTCGGCCACGCCCCATCCTTGCCAGAAGGGATCCAACAGGCGGAAGACCTGCTTCGCTCTGGACGGGTGATGGAGAAGCTGAAACAACTGATCCAGGTGATTGACCTGATACATTTACGCTGAACACTGCTGAACATCACTGTTCAACTATGCAGCGATAGCATTCTGTTTGTTTCCAAACAGAATGGCGGTATCCCGCAAAGCTTTGAGTAGAATACCCAAAGCGCAGTTTCCGTGTCGTCTTACTACCAATTTTCTGCTTTGCTTTGGCTACCATGTTGGCAGACTCGAAAGTAAACAGAAAGATCAACTGGTAGTAATCCGTACTGAACATATTATACATTATTTTCAGTATAGTTGAGCTTATTATTGACTAGAGTCATGCTCTCCTAGGGCTGGGATCCCCTGTTTCGATGACTAGAGTCAAGCTCTCCAGCCCAGGAAAGAAAGCCCCCCGGCCAGCTCCAGGGGGCAAGAAGGGAAAGGTTGGATCCTTCAGGGCAACAACTCTTCGATGGCCTCTTCTTTGGTGTTGGTGCGGCGGGAGAGGGTGCGGCGGTCGAAGGTCATGTGGATCTCCCGGTTTTGCTCGCCGTCGGCAGCCACAGCAAAGATGGGGAAGTCGATGTTGCCATCCGGGAAAGCCATGTGGAAGCGGAAGGTGCCATCGGGGTTGAGCTGGATCTTGCGCCCGCCGATGGTGACGGTGGCATCGGGCTCCGTGGCCCCATAGACAATCAGCTCGGCATCGGCCACCAGCCAGAACTTGCGGGAGCGCCGCGGCAGGACTTCGGAAGCGCCGGAGAACAGCCCTAGTCCCGACCCGGAAGCCATCCAGGGAGCAGCAGGCACTTCGGCCATGGCCATAGCCATTCCCATCATGCCCACGCCCGACGGGATAATAAACGAGCTGATGGCCTGCTCGGGCACCAGTTGACGGCTGCCCATCTGGTGGCTGCCAAACAGGGATCCCGCCACCCGCATCGCCTCGAAGCCGCCCACCATCTCCAGGAAGGGATCCGCCGTCCTCTGCCGCTGCGGCTCGTCGCCTTTGTAGGCCACCACGCCCATGCCGGTGGCGCTGCGCTTGTAGGGCTCGGTGAGCTGGTAGAGGGTGCGGCCCTGGAGGGGCATGTCAAAGGGCACCGTCAGGAAGTGCTCTTCAAACCAGTCGGAGGGGAAGACCGGCGGCACCATCACCGCCGCCGAGCGGGCCAACATCAGCCAGCGGCCATCTGCGGTCCGGTAGCCGATCTCCACCAAATAGGAACGATCGCTCACCGGGATCGGCAAATACCACTCCCGCGCCAACTCATCACAGGGGTACTCCTGCATGCTGTGGGCCGGCTGGTAGCTGAAATCGATATCCGTCACATCGTAGAGGCGCAGCGCCAACTGTTGGCCGCCCTCGCGGCGCTTGCTTTCTTTAGCCTCGTTGGGCACATCCCAATAGGCGTAGGCCCACTGGGGATCCCGCGGCAGCAAAACGATGCGGCTTTCCCCATAGCCCTCCGGCAGATCCCCCAGCCCTTTGTCCACATCGGCCAGATCCGTCTTGCCGGCAACCTCTTGACCCCTAAACTTCGTTTGGGTGACCGATTCTTGCCCCTTGGGCTCCGGCATGGCATCGACAGGGCGGCCAGCTTTGACTTGGGCCTCTCGAATGGCCTCAATCAGCTGGTCTTTGGTCATGCGGCTGTACTTGGGGATCTGATAGCGGGCAGCTTCTTCCCGCAACTGCCGGATGGTCATTTCTTCCAACGGGATCCGCTCTTGTGGCATGGTCGGGGTCTCCTGTCCTCAACAGATCGGGCTTGTGCGCACACTCCACTGGCTAACCCAAAGGCCGATCCCAGCTTGTGGCTAAGGGCAACCCCTGGCCCACTGGGGTAATAGCCTGCTTGGCGTTTTCCAACCGCTGATGACCATAGGTCGGGATCAACGGGGATCAAAGGAATGATGAACTTATGTTCACGTATTTTTGCCTATTGGTCAAGAGCTTGGGGATCGCTGGGGATCAAAGCCTCGTTTTCCCCGCCATCTCGAGTCAGGGATCCCCAAAATGGGCTTGCGGCCCGCCCTTGCCGGCGGATGGGCGGCCAAGCATCAGCCGCTGCTCTCCAGTCCAAAAGAGGACTGCGCGGGATCCCCTGCCGCACCGGCCTTGCCTGGGTAGCATGGGGGAAGGGTGAGCCGCAGGTTATCAGGCCAAGAGGTGTGGGCATGAGGTGGTGGAAAGATAGGACTCACGGTGCAGGGATGCGAGCGATCTGGGCAGCGCTGGGGATCCTGGTCTGGCCGGGGGAAGCTGTTGAAGCGCAAACCCTGTTTCCTCCCCTCTACCGCCTCCAGGGGGGATCCCCTGCCCCAGCGGTTGAGAAACAACCCCTCCCGGAAGAAACGCCTTGGCGTCCGGTCACTCCCGACCAGGTAGAAAACGTAGAGTCGGCGTTTCCTGTCGAGGACGCAGGGTCGGAAGGGCCGATTTTCGATCTGGACTTGTTGCGGCAGTTGGGCACCAGCCCCGGCGGCGGCTCTGGCTCTGGACAGGGAGACGTGATCGGGCCCGGCAGCGGCCAGAGCGGGGTGCGCGGCTCCAGCCCTGGCTCAGGGATGGGCCCAGGGGGTGGAACTGGCCTAGAGGCGGGATCCCGGCGGCGAGAGCCCCAGGTAACTGGGTTAATTGTCGATGCGCGGGGCCTGGACTTTTTGCCCAGCCAGTCGATGCGCCTTTTGGATCCCGATGGCAACCCTGTTTACCCGCCCATCAACCTTGGCCAGGATCTCAACGCCGCCTTTGTGGGCAGCGAGGGCACAGCCGCCTACGCCACCTCGGAAGAGCAGGCCCGCTTGTTAGTCAACCGCATTGGGGAGCGGCCCCACCGCATCCGCGCCCTGCGCACCCTGGGCTATGACCTGGTGATCTCTGCCGAAGATGCCTTCAACTTGCGCCGGATGAACGCCGCCGATGGCTTTCTGGATCGCTTTGCCGTGGTGGTCATCTGGGATGGCAGCCAAGCCAGCCGGCCTTAAAGTCTGGCCCAGGGATCCCGGCGCTGGCCGCGAAGGGGATCTGGGGATGCTAGCCTAGCAAACGTGCTCCGCACCGCCGACGCAAACGGCTTTTTTTGGGGATCCCAACCCTATGCAACGGTTTGCCAACCAGCCTCTGCGGGAACGGCCCCACCTAGCGGTATTTTCTTCCAGCAAGGTGGGCAACTTCGTGGTCACCGTCCCCCTCTTGCGCGGCCTCAAGGAGAAATACCCCGGCTGTGTCCTGGATTTTTTCGGCAGCGAGACCACCCGCGACTTTGAGCTCCACTGTCCCTATATCGACTTCAGCTTCCCCCTCTACAGCCGCCGCCCCGATTACCTCGAGGCCCTGACGGCGGCAGTGCGGGATCGGGTGGCCCAGGCCGGGCCCTACGATCTGGCCATCAACTGCGACGAGTTCAGCGAGCTCAACCTGGTGGCGGTGACGGCCCTGCGACCCCGGTACATTGCCGGGGCCGGCTTGACCCTGGATTTTCGCCGCAAGTTGGATCCCGGCTCCGACCCGGTGCAGCGCATGCTCCAGGACGACGACTGGAACAGCCTGGCGTTTTTGCAGCGCTACAAAGATATCCTCACTAGCAACTACATCGCCGAGATCTTCTGCCGCCTGGCTTACGTAGAGACCGACTTTTTCCGCCTGGAGCTGCCCAGCCGGGATCCCGACTTTGCAGTACCGGAAGTCTTGGTGCACATCACCACCACCCGCCGTGCCAAGATGTGGCCCTTGCAGTACTGGCGCCAGGTGATCGAATGGTGCCAGGGGCAGGGCTTGCAGGTGGGGCTCATTGGCAGCGCCCCCGAGCTACAGCGATCCCTCTACCACGGCGACGGCGAAGACCAACTCCTGATCCAGACGGGGATGATCGACCTGCGGGGCAAGACCGGCCTCCTCGAGTTGGCCGGGGCCCTGAAGCGGGCGCGGGTTTGTATTTCCGTGGACGCGGGGCCGATGCACATTGCGGCGGCCGTGGGCTGCCCCACCATTGCCCTGTTTGGCAACGACGCCGATGGCGATGGAGCTAGCCCCGTGCGGCTGTGGGCTCCACGCCTGCCCCATGTTTACGTTACCCAGACTTCCTATAAATGCCGGATCTGCGCAGAAAACAAGTTCAAAAACGAAGCCTGCCTGGTGGAAGGCCACCCCTGCATGGCCCACCTCAAGCCAGAGACAGTGATTGCCTACCTCCGACAGATCCTGAAGAAGACCTAGACCTTCCAGCCCGTCTCTCCCCTCACCCCCAGCCCCTCTCCCTCTGGGAGAGGGGAGCTGTGGAGCGAGGGAACAACTTGTTCATGGCTATTTGAGATGGCCATAGCTCCCAGGGATCCCCGCCCCGCCGATCAGATGGGCCAGTGGACGGCAGGGAGTGCCCAGAAGCGCAGCCGGATCCCTAGGAGCCTGGTTAAGCTGAGAGCCCGAGGCTGAAAACTCTGTGCCTAAACCATTTGGGTGTGAGCTGTGACTTTGGGGACGGGGTATCGCCACCAGGTGGATCACCTTGCCGAGCGGAGAAACAAGAGGGCTTGGCAAGGGGTTGCCCTGAAGCTGCTGGCCACCTTCTGCTTTGCCTGCCTGGGGGCGATCATCCGCCTCAACACGCCTGCCCTGCACCCTTTTGAGATTGTGTTTTTGCGCAACCTATTCGGGTTTCTTGCCCTGGTACCGCTGCTTTTGCGAGCAGGGATCCACTCGCTGCGCACCGCCAAGATGAGCTTCTACCTCCTGCGCTCGGCAATCAGCACGGTGGGGATGCTGCTTTCCTTCTGGGCGGCCAGCCTCTTGCCTTTGGCAGAGGCCACGGCGCTGAGCTTTGTCCAGCTTTTGTTTGCCGGCATGATGGCGGTCTGGGTATTGGGCGAACAGATGCGCCCCTCCCGCTGGCTGGGGTTGGGCCTGGGGTTTGTCGGGGCTTTGGTGGTGTTGAGGCCGGGCTTGCGGGAGTTCTCTTTGGGAACGGGGCTGGCCTTGGCGGCGGCAGCGCTCTTTGCCTGGGTAACCATTGTGCTCAAGATCCTCGCCCACACCGAGTCCAGCCTCACGATCACGGCCTACATGGGCCTGTTGCAGACCCCCCTTTCCTTCTTGGCTGCTATTTGGGTTTGGACCTGGCCTTCGCCGGAGCAGTGGCTGTGGATGGCAGCGATGGGGCTGTTGGGCAGCCTGGGCCAGGTGGCCCTCACCCAAGCCTACAAGCTGGCTGAGGTGACGATGCTGCTGCCTCTGGATTTTTCCCGCTTGCTCTGGGCCAGTCTAATCGGTTTCTGGGCATTTGCCGAGCTCCCAGATGGGTGGACCTGGCTGGGCGGAGCCCTGATCTTGGCAGGCGCCACCTCCGGGGCCTACGGCGAGGCGCGGCGGCGGGTGAGGAAAACTCAGGCCCGTACCGGCAAAGTTTAAGGTGGCAGAGGCTGGCGGGCCTAAAGCCTCAGCAAGGCGGGGCTGGAGCTGGTCAGGTCGGTGGTGGTAAGAGCCACCAGCAGGGCTTCCGGGCTGACGGGGAAGGGCAGGTGGTGGATATCGGAGCCTGGCTGGCAGGCCACCTGGGCTGCTTGCAGCAGCTCGGCGGATCCCAGGTGGTCGAGGTGGAGATCCCGCAAGTTGAGGGGCAGCCCCACCTGGCGGTAGAACGCCAGCAACTGGGTGCGGGCGGCCAGCGCCAACTGGCTTCCCTGCAGGATCTCCTCTAGGCGGAGCTGGGCCAAAATGCCAAAGGCCACTTTCTCCCCGTGCAGGGTGGCCCGGTGTCCCGGCAAATGGGTTAGGCCGTTGTGAACGGCGTGGGCGGCCACGGTGCGACACTTGGCCCCTCCCATGCCGCCGACGATCCCCGCCAGGCAAATGCAGGCATCCACCACCTGCTTCCAAGCCGTGCCACCCGGCTCCCGCAGGGCCGCCACCGATTGTTGCAAGAGCAAATCCCGCAAAACGCGGGCCTGCTGCACAGCTCCGATCACCAGGGCATCTTCCGAGGCGCCGCTGCTGACAGAAGACTCGTACCACTTGGCCAAGGCATCTCCAATCCCGGCCACCAGGGTGCGCGCCGGGGCCTGCAGGATGAGCTCATAGTCCAGAATCAAAGCGGCAGGTGCCCGATCCAAAGCCACATCCCGCTGAAAGGCACCTGTGTCAGAGTAGATGTTGGACAGGGCGCTCCAGGCGGCACAGGTGGCAGCGGAGGTGGGCACCGTCGCCACCGGGATCCCCAAGCGATGGGCCACCAACTTGGCCGTGTCTAGGGCCTTGCCGCCCCCCACCCCTACAATGCCGGTTACGGACTCTGCCGTGGCCAGGGCCTGTAGGCGAGCCAGCTCCGACTCGCTGCAGTCGACACCATAGGTGCTCCAGTAAACCTGAACGGCGGGATCCCGCCCCAGATTGCGCTTCAGGGGCAGCTCGGCCACGGCCAGGGAGCGCTCCCCCCCGATCACCAACACGCGGGATCCCAGAGCTGTCAGGGGGACAGCCTCGAGGATGCCGCTGCCGCGGTATAGCCGGCCTGGGGCCGGAATGGCCAGGTCGAATTCACAAGTTCTCAGCATTTCAAAGAGGGGCGATAGGGTCAGCCCAGTGTCCATATATATAGATACAGACTACGATTCTAGCCGCAAGTTCTGCCTTTCCCATCTAGGGTGTAGCTACAGGCAAGCCTCGCTTGCTTGGAACGGGTTGGGATCCCTGGCAGGGGAGGGTCAGCTAGCACAAATCTTTGCCAGCAGTCAACTGCAAATGGTGGTAACCCCCAGACAAATTGGGTAGTATGCGTCTAGCAGTGGCGCAGAGGGCAGGGCGTGTTCGGCTTTCTTGGTGGCTCCAAAACTCAAACCATGCTTGGGGTAGATATCAATCCCGAGCGCCTTGCTGTTGCCCAAGTCAAGAAGCAGGGCAATGGTCGCTATCGTCTGGTTCACTACCACAGCGTGGAAATGCCAGAGGGGGCAGTGATCGAGGGGCGCATTCTTGATCCGAGCACAGTTGGCTTGACATTGGCCAACTTACTAAACGAATACAAGGTGCCCACCAGCTTGCCAGTGGCGACCGCGGTGCCGGTGCGAGAGGCGATCGTCCGTCTCATTCGCCTGCCTGCTGACCTGCCTGCCGATGAGTTGCGGCGGGTGGTTCTAGAACAGGAGGCGGAGCTCTACATCCCCTACCCCCGGGATCAGGCGGATGTGGACTACCAGCCCCTGGGCCTAGACCTTTCCCAGGATGGCATTGAGCGCATCGAGGTGCTGCTAGCAGCCATCCCCAAAGAGGTGGTGGACAATTACCTGGCCGTGCTGCAGGCGGCCAACTTGAAGGCGCGCTGTGTGGAGCTGGCCAGCTTCTCCCTCATTCGCACCATCCGTGACCAACTCATCCAGTACAGCCCCCAAGAGGCGGTGTTGCTCAGCTCCATCGGCTACGACAGCAGCGAGATCAGCATCTTGGTCAACGGCATCCCGCAGTTTACCCGCACCGTCAACATCGGCACCATTCACATGCGGCAGGTGCTAGCCCAGGCCCTGAATTTGCCGGTTAGCCGCACCGGCGACCTGTTGCGAACTCTAAGGTTACCCTTGATCAACCCCGCCGATGTTTTGGCCACGGGAGAGCAACCGGTTCCCAGTAACCCGGGCGTGGCAGCCGTGGCGCGGGTCGTTTCCGATTTGGCGGACGAGCTGAGGCGCTCCATTGATTTCTTTACCAGCGCAGAGAGTAACTCCCCTGTGGTGAAGGTATTGTTGGCTGGGCCGGGGGCGGCTATTGGCCAAATGGATGGTTTCTTGTCGCAGTCGCTGAGCCTGGCCGTAGAGTTAGCGGATCCCTTCGGCAGCATCCTGATACCGGATTCAATCGAGGTGCCCTTGGAGGAGCGACCGGCGATGGGAGTGGCCCTGGGGCTGGCCATGCGGGAAGCCAGCAAGTAGTCTTCGGGATCCGCCCAAGAGGATCCCCTAAGCGCAATACCCAACCATGAGCGAGGCGGTGAGATGTACACACCAGAGATCAACTTTCTGAAAGAAAGACCGGAGGTTCCCACCACAGTTCAGACAGGGGGAGTGGTGGCTGGCCCGGAAACTGCCGCCGGAGCTGAGAGCTGGGCTTTGGCCATTGGTCTGGGGGTTGCCGTGGCTGCTGTGGCCATGGGGGCTTTCTTGTATTTCCAAGACAGCTTTTCCCGTCAGCGGAATACTCTGAGGGCAGAGCGAACCCGCCTCGACGGTGAACTCAGCACAGCCAATGCCGAGTTGACCCGACTCCAGGGCCTCAGCCAAGAACTGCAAACCATTCGCACCCAGACGGAAGGGTTTCGCTCTTTTCTCGGATCCGTCCAGCCCTGGTCGGCCATTCTAGAAGAACTGCGGCGCAGGATCCCTGGGCAAGGGGTATGGATAACCAACATCAGCGCCTCTGGCGATACTGTGAACATCCAAGGCGGGGCGTTGGATTTTCCCTTGGTGAACGACTTTTTGCTCACTCTGCTGGATTCCAACTTCGTAACCAGTGCCGTTCTCAACAGTGCCTCTCGAGTGGAGGGCACCCCTGAAACTGAACCCAGCGTCACCTACGGCCTAACGGTTACTATTCGAACCATAGGGGATCCCGACCCGGAGTTGACCCGCGAGCTGGAGCAGCGGGGAGCGATAGGCTTGGTGGAAAAGATCCGCATTTTGCGTCAAGTGGAGGGGAACTGATGACCGGCTCGGTGGAAAGTTTTCACGACGAACAACTGGTGGCACCTCCGGCAGGGCCGCCGGTATTGTTGGGGGTCGAGCTGACCCCTATTCGCATTGGCCTGTTGATCGGGATCCTGGGCCTGGGCGCGGCGAGCTTTTTGGCCTTCACCCAACTCCGTCCTCTGATTAGAGAGGTGCAAGCCTTAGAAAGAGAGGTAGCCCAAAAAACCAGCCAGTTGCAGGAGGTACAGGGCCAGATTGCCGGCTTACAGGATCTGCCCAACCAAATCGAGAGGGCTCGCGTGCAGCAGCAACAGATCAGCGCCTTGCTCGCCACCCCCGAGAATGCCGACACGCAACTGATCGATCTCAACCGACTGGTGCGGGGACAACCCAATGCTCAGTTGCTCAGTTTCAGCCCTTCCCCTCTGACGCCAGCTTCCTCGAACAACCCAGAAGTGCCTGCCATCATCGCCCCAGCCATCCAACTGCAGACAACCCGCGTCACCCTGCGGGGTCCCTACACCGACATCATCAACCTCATGAGAGACATCGAGCGTTTTCGCGCTCTGTTCCGGGTGAGCAACATCTCTCTCAACCCTGGCCAAGGCACAGAGAACCTAGACGCCGCTTTCGATCTGGTTGCTTACTACTACAACAAAGGCGTTCCTCTCGGCACTGCTCCTGCACCTGAAGGGCAAACACCTCCTGAGGGAGGACAGCCAACACCCAGCCAGTAGCCCGGCTTGGCAAGGCCAATCTGTAGCCAATCTATACACTGCGTTTGAGTGTCGCTTCCCCACGGGATCCCACCTGAAGAGACTCGCTACTGGGATTGGAGGGGACGGGCGGGAAATGGGAACCATTGGGGAAAAGCACAGATAGTGTTGCCTATCGAAAAATTTCCCCTAAAGCGGCTGCAGGTAGTGGCAAAGCCGAAAATTTCGGCTTTGATTAGGGAAGCACTGGGTGAACCCGTGCTGAAGTAAAGCAGAAACACGCTTGGCTAACGGAGTGAGGTGTGAGGATGATGAACCGTCGAGTCGCCTGGGGATGTGCATTGAGCTTGATCCTTTCACTGCCCCTGTTGGCTGTGGAAAGCCAGCTCGATGAAGCCGCCGCCCAGCAGTTGACCTCCGCCAATCCACAAAGCCTCAGCCGCATTACCGATATCCGCCTGGTGCCCCACGGCAACCGCATGAAGCTGGAGATCAACACCGCAGGGGGCGCCCGTCCACAGGTGTTCTTTACCCAGCAGGGCCAATCTTGGATTGGGGATATCACCAATGCCCAACTGGATGGAGGTCAAGGTCGCTATCGTCAGGAGTCTCCCCTGCCGGGAGTGCGCTTCATCGAGGCCAAGCAAATGGGCAATGACAGCGTGCGGATAGAAATTGCCGGCGTTGCGGCAGCTCCCCAGGGCTTGCTGGCCCAGCGCAGCCCAACGCAGTTGGTCTTCGATTTTGAGGGCCTACCCTCTGCCCCACCGGTTCCAGTGGCTGCAGTGCCCAGTCAACCGGTATCCCCAACCCGACCTCAACCCACGGCTCCTACTCCTCAGCCAACAGCTTCTGCCCCTGCCCCCCAGCCGGTCGCTCAAAACCCTGCCCCTCCGCCGACCGCTCAAGCGGCTCCTCCCACACCTGCTGCTCCTGCTGCACCCGTGATTTCTCAGGTGCCTTCTGTGGACCAGCTCAACCAACCCCAACTGCCGCCAGGGGTTGTCAATCCTGATGTTTCTCCGTTTCAAGGTCGAGCAATGGCTCCCCCGGCTGGAGATCTTGCCGTTGGCAGTATTATTCCAGCTCCTCCCCCGGTGGATTTGGGTTCAAATGCCAAGATCACTTTGACCTTAAGAGATGCTCCTGTAGGTGATGTGTTAAGCCTACTGGTGCGTCGAGCTGGGCTTAATGTAGTTCTCAATGATGTGCCTCCGGACTTGACGATTTCCCTAGATGTAGCTGACTCACCTCTACAAGAAACATTTAACTTTATTTTGCGCTTGAAGGAGCTTCAAGCGTCTCGCGTAGGGCAAACAGTTTTCATTGGTACTACACTCCCTGGGGTTGGTCAGCAGATCGTCAGGACGTACAGACTCAATCAACTGAGAATCGAAGAGGAGATCCAAAACTTTGATTTAACTGCTGCCGGTGCCGCAGGTGGAGGTGGAACAACTGAAATCACGGCTAGGCAGCTAGGTGTTACTCCGAGTGAAATTAGAAGCAGAATTCTAGCCATTTTGGAAGCATCAAACATTCCTTTGGCTCAGGAATCGGCCATTCAAGCAGATCCAAGAACGAATTCACTGACTATTGTTGCCACACCTACCCAACATGACGTAATAGCAGCATATCTTGCCCAAATTGATCTCAGAAGTCGACAGGTCTTGATTAGCGCCAGGTTTATCGAGATTAACCTTAACGACAACTCTGACTTAAGAGTTGCATTAGGTGGTGCATCTGGAAACTTTGCGCTGGGTTCTGGAGATAATACCACCTTTGGTGGAACTCCTCTTAGCCAACCCGAGGGATCCTCAGTTCCTAACGTTGGTTCGGTTCCGGCTCCAGCAACTGGGGGCTCACTTGTATTTAATACTTTAAACCGGCTCCAGCAGTCTCTTGCAGCTCGTATAGATGCATCTATTGCTTCGGGGACAGCTAAGATATTGGCCGATCCAAAAGTAGTCGTTGCCAACAACACCGGTGCGGCTGTTGTGGTTGGCCAAGAAGTCATTACCAACAGGAGAATACAAACGGATCCCGCAACGGGCCAGTCAGTAGTTGTTTTCGAGAAGGGAAACGCAGGAGTTAACTTGCTTATTCAAAATGTTAGGATTGACGATAATGGCTATGTTACGTTAAATCTCATTCCTCAGATTTCATCCATCGGTAGCCAAGTTACTTTGGCAGATGGCACCGTAATTAGCTTGCTGAACCAGCGTTCTGTTGGAACTTTGCAAACCAGACTGAAAGACAGAGAAACCCTATTTTTGGGAGGCTTGATACGAGAGGAGGATCGAGTATCTGTTGACAGGGTTCCACTGCTTTCTGAGATTCCTCTGCTGGGTTCTCTTTTTCGTAGGCAAAATACGATAAATGAGAGAACTGAAATTGTAGTCCTAATTACGCCGACAATTTTGGAGGACTGAAGGAAAATCTTTATCGCTGCAAGCCGCTTTCTTCCTGTTGAGCTAGTTACCTTCCTATAAAGACATCTTGGTTTAAATGCTAAGGTCAAGCTTTTCTTGCCGATTTTGGTTGAGACTGGGATCCCTGCTGCTGAGCTTGGCTCTGGCTGGGGCGCTGGCTTCGATTGACACAGGGTGGTCGCAAACCCATCGCCTTTCTCTACCGGTACAGGGTCAGAGCTATTCGCAGCTAGTCGAGCAATCACGTCCTCTGGTTTGGCGAGCTTTGGCGCAACAATTTCAAGCTCAACCGCAGCCGGAGCAGATCACCTTGGAGGTACTGGGACAAGCCGGGGATCGGCAAGCCCCTCTATTTACCGTGCGAATGCCTCGCAGCGTTTGGCAGCAAAACCCCTCCCCCGCTCAATTGGAGCAGCATACCATTTTCTATCCTGATGCGTTGGCTCTTTTACAACCGAGAGCACCGGTGCAGCAGGGTCAGGTAGAGTTTACTGCTCCCTCTGCAAATGGAACTACATTGGTCTCCAGCAATCCTTCCAATGGCCAAAGAGGGATCCCAGTTGGTCAAAGCATTCGCCTGCGTTTCGACCGAGAGCTTCCGACAGGAATAACGAGTTTGGCTTTTGGGATCCAGCCTCCTTTGGAAGTAGCCTTTGATATCCAGGGCAACGAGCTAATTGTACAGCCTTTACAGCCACTCAGCTACAGCACTGATTACAGAGTGTTCTTACCTGCTGCCAAAGAGCTCGATTTACAAAATCCCATAGAGTTGACCTTCCGCACCGAGCCTCAATACACCTACCAGCGAGATATTCAGCCCCTACTGGATGCTAGCTGTGTGGGTTGTCATCAGCGGGCCGGTCGGATGCGGCGCAGCCCTTTGGATAGCTATGCCGCGGTGATGCGTTACGTAACGCCCGGATCAGAAAATAGCGAGTTGCTGAAACCGCGCTGGTTGGCTCGCCATGCTGTTATTCAGCGGGCGGCAGGGATCCCCTTGAATGGGGAAGGAAAAGAGGCCGACGCCCCCGGTTCCTTGTTGGAGCTTGGGACAGGAGCCATGCCGACGCCGAGACCCCCCGTGAGTGATCCCCAAGGAGAATTTCCCGGCTCTTTTATTGGACGCAGCGGATCTCCCGAATTGGCCTATATTCGCCGCAACGGCACCGGCACCGATCGCTTGGGCCACTTGAGCCCTGAGGAAATCCAGATCTTGCGTACCTGGATTATTCAGGATTGGGCTGCTGAGACCTACAAAAGTTAACCCGATGGCTCGGGGAGTCTTTATTGAGTTAAGATGAGTTGACCTAGATGTTAAGTTTCTTGACCAACTGCTTATCTTGGAACCAAAACCCTACGAGACCAACTGGTGACAACTGCTGCCAGGGATCCCTTGGATTGCATGAGGTGGGTTGTAGAAGCTTTTGGCAAGCGACTGGCAACCAGCTTGAGGACGAGAGCTTAGCGTCATTGCTGGCGCTGTTTTCGTGTCGCTCAGAGAGGAATCCTGCTAACTTTTTACCATTCAAAAAATAGGGATCCCCAAGTCTCCTTCCTCTAGTGTTTCAGTTCTGAACACACCTGTGTGAGTCGTTCTAATCTTAAGAACAAAACTGTGAAATCAAAGGACCTAAGCCCCGCCGTCTTGCTCAGGTGGCCTGGGATCCGGGACGGGCGATGAGCGCCAGCTCCACCTGATGTTCTCGGGGCTGCTCCAGTTGCACCTCCACGTCGCGGCCAAAGAAGCCCTGCATTTTTTTTTGGTAGCTTTCCTGCCATTGCTGGAAGGAAACGGCTGGCGAATCAAACAGGAGCACCAGGGTGTAGCGGCCATCCCGCAATTCTTCTCTGTAGCCTTTGATTTTGGGTAGGTCTGCTTCCAGAGGGCCGCGCAGGCCGAGAAACTCCAGGGCCTCTTCCAGGTGGGCGTTGGCCCCATAGCTATATTTGGTGATGTCGGCGCGGACTTGTTTTTGAATTTCCGTGGCCTGCTGAGCGCGGGCTTGGAGCACTTCTGGCGAAGGGGACGTCAGGGCAGGCACTGGCTTGAGCTCCACCACCTTCATGGTCACCCCCCCCAGCAGCAGAGGGATCCCGACAAACAGGCCGATGAGATTGAGGGTGGGATCGCTGTACTGGGCAAAGCCCCAAGCTGTGGCGGCAACGCCCGCCAGCAACACGAGCGTGCTCAGGGGAAGAGGCAGTTTTTCAAACATACAGGAAGAAAAGGCAACCTGAAACCCAGGCTAGCAGGAAAGACACTTCCTGAGGCGACCTTGAGGGTGGACTTGGCTAGGCTGGGGATGGATAATGGCTGGACGCTGGTGTGTTGGGGAGTGGTCCATGGTTCTGTCGCATCTGTCCAAAGCGTCCCGTCGTCTGCGCCTGCTGGACCGCAAAGCCCAAGAGCGGGCCCCTCTTTTTGAGGCCATCCGCCACTATTGCAGCTTGGACAAGGCTCCCTTTCACACGCCAGGCCATAAGCAGGGACGCGGGATCGCCGCCGACTTGCGGGAGTTTTTGGGAGAAAACGTCTTCCGGGCCGATCTCACCGAGTTGCCGGAGGTGGACAACCTCCACGATCCCGACGGCGTGATCCGAGAGGCCCAGGAGCTAGCCGCAGCGGCCTACGGCGCCGATCGCAGTTGGTTTTTAGTCAACGGCTCCACTTGTGGCGTAGAAACCCTGGTGATGGCGGTGTGCGACCCAGGGGACAAGATTCTGCTGCCGCGCAACTGTCACAAGTCGGCCATTGCCGGCGTGATCCTCTCTGGGGCGGTGCCCGTCTACATTGAGCCGGATTTTGACTCGGAGCTGGGCATTGCCCACGGCATCACTCCTGCCGGCCTGGAGCAGGCCCTGGCCGAGCACCCCGACGCCAAGGGCGTGTTGGTGGTCAGCCCCACCTACTATGGGGTTTGCTGCGACTTAGAAGCGCTGGCAGCCATTGCCCATGCCCACGGCCTGCCCCTCCTGGTGGACGAGGCCCACGGGCCCCACTTGGGCTTTCATCCAGAACTGCCCCTCTCCGCCTTGGAAGCCGGCGCCGACCTGGTGGTGCAGTCCACCCATAAAGTCATCTCCGGCATGACGCAAGCCTCGATGCTGCACCTCAAGGGATCCCGAGTCGATCCCAACCGAGTCCGCAACATCCTGCAGCTGCTGCAGTCCACCAGCCCTAACTACGTGCTCATGATGTCGCTGGACGTGGCGCGGCGGCAGATGGCCCTGGAAGGGGAAGTTCTCCTGGGCCAAGCCCTGGCTTTGGCGGATCAGGCCCGCGCCCGCCTCAACCGTATTTCCGGGATCTTCTGTTTTGGCCCGGAACGCATTGGCTCCACTCCCGGCTTTTTCGATTTGGATCGCACCCGCTTGACCGTGACGGTGTCGGGGCTGGGCCTCTTTGGCTTCGACGCCCACGACTGGGTCAACGAGCACTTCCACGTGCAGCCGGAGATGTCCACCCTGCACAACGTGGTCTTCATTATTAGCCTGGGCAATACCCAGCGGGATATTGACCGGCTGGTGGAGAGCGTGGCCGCCTTGTCGGAGCAGGCGCAGGGATCCCAGCCCTCGCTGGCGCTGGCCGAGAAACTGCGGCGCCTGGCCCAGTTAAAACGCCCTCCCCTGCCGCCGCAACGGCTCTCGCCGCGACAGGCCTTCTTCGCCCCCATCGAGCGGATCCCCTTCCAGGAGGCTGTGGGCCATATCTGTGCCGAGATCATCTCCCCCTACCCCCCTGGGATCCCAATCCTGGTGCCCGGCGAAGAAGTGACCCAGGAAGCGGTGGACTATCTGCTGTTGGTGCACGAGGCAGGCGGCTTTATCAACGGCCCCGAAGATGTGCGGCTGCAGACCCTCAAGGTCGTCAAAACCTAGCTCCTCAAGTGCCCGGCTGCGCCGTCTGAGCAGGGGGCAGGGAAGGCAGGGGGTTGGGAGAGCTGCGGCGGTGGCGGACAACCTTCACCCGATCCACCCGCGGCCCCTCCATGCGCACCACCTGGAACTCGAGGCCTTGGTAGGTAAACCTTTCCCCTACGCGCGGGATCTTCTGCAGCTGGTAAATCAAAAAGCCTCCCAGCGTTTGGTAATCCTCATGCAAGGGGAGGTTAAGGTGGCAGCGCTCGTTGACCTCTTCGATGTCCAACTGGGCCTGGATAAGGAGAGTGTTTTCGTCCAGCTCCTCGATGTCCGGCTCCTTCCTTTTGGGATCCGGCCCATCGGAGAGCTTGCCGACAATCTCCTCCACCAAGTCCTGAATGGTAATCAGGCCCGCCGTGCCGCCAAACTCATCCACTAGCACCACCATCGGCCAGTGGTGCCGCTGCATCTCCGGCAAGAGCTCTGCGATCAGCTTGTTTTCCGGCTCAAAGTGAACCTCCCGAATGAAGGGAGCAATGGGGCTGTGCAAATCCAAGGATCCCTTGGCCAGCTCGCCAATGAGCTCCTTGACGTGAATCAGCCCCCGGATGTCGTCCAAAGACTCGCCGTAGACCGGGTAGCGGGAATGCCCTGATTCGGCCACCTCCGCCAGCACCTCCTGGACTGTGGCGGTTTCGGGCACGGCGTCGATGCTGGTGCGCGGGATCATCACCTCGCTGGCCACTGTCTCGCCAAACTCAAAGATGTTGCTCAACAGCTCCCGCTCCTCCGCCTCGATGTTGCCCGACTCCACCGACGAGGCAATCAGCAGCTGTAGCTCCTCCACCGTCATCGTGCTGTAAAAAGAAGTAGCCTCCGGAACGCGGACGCCCAAAAGGCGCAGCACGCAGCGGGAGGAAAACCGCAGGAGCTCCACAAAAGGATGTAAAAAGCGGCTTACCAGTCGGTTGAGCCAGGCCAGCTTTAGGGCAATTGGCTCCGAGTAGAGAATGGCCAGAGTCTTGGGGAGCAGCTCCCCCAACACGATCTGCAAATAGGTGAGAAGCGAAAATACCGCTACCCCCGACCCACCTTGCACAAGAGCGGGATCCATACCCTGCAACCAGGGCAGTTGCCTCAGAGCCAAGAACAGCGTCGGCGCCACTTGGGTAGCCCCGATCCAGCCCAACAGGACGCTGGCTAGGGTGATGCCCAATTGGGCGGTGGAGAGGGCATACTCCAACTGCTCCTGGGCTTTTTGGACCATTGCCGCCTGGCGGTTCCCCTCACCGGCCAACTGCACCATGCGGGAGCGCCGCGCCGAAACCAAGGAAAACTCCACCGCCACAAAGAAAGCGTTGATGAGGAGAAGGGCAATAATCCAGAGGAGACTGAGAGACGCCTCTCCCCACGTAAGCTTAGAGCTAGGTGCCGAGCCTAAAGGAGGGTCGTCCATCAGGGGAGCAGCAAGACGGATAGACAGCATTCTAGCTTAGAGCGCCCCCGGCCCTTGATTCTCTGGCGCCCCTCAGGTGGGCTAGAGAACGGCGGACTCCCGCTGCTGCGTCAATCGGCGATAATATTCCTACCCCTTTTCCTGCTGCAGTAGGTGCCGACCATGCCCGATTTTCTGCCCTACGCCTACTTTCAGGGCCAGATCGTTCCCTTTGCCGAGGCGAAGATCTCCATTGCCACCCATGCTCTGCACTACGGGACGGCAGCGTTTGGCGGCCTGCGCGGGATCCCCGATCCGCAAAATCCGGATCAAGTGCTGGTGTTTCGCCTGGATCGCCACTGCCGACGGCTAAGCCAAAGTGCTCGCCTACTCTGCTTCGATTTGCCTGCGGAGAAGATCGAGCAGGTCATTGTGGAGCTGATCCGGAAAAACCGCCCTTCCACCTCTTTCTACATCCGCCCCTTGGTGTATACCTCCGACCTGGGCATCTCACCGCGGCTGCACAACATCGAGAAAGACTTCTTCGTGTACGGGTTGGAATTGGGAGACTACCTCTCGCCGGAAGGGGTAAGTTGCCGCATCAGCTCATGGGCCCGCCAGGAGGATCGCAGCCTACCGCTGCGGGGCAAGATCACTGGTGCCTACATTACCTCCTCCCTGGCCAAGACCGAGGCAGTACAGTCTGGCTTCGACGAAGCTATCTTAATCAGCTCCCAGGGCAAAGTGAGCGAAGCCTCGGGCATGAACATCTTCATCGTGCGCAACGGCGTGCTGATTACCCCCAGCTTCGACCAGGACATCCTAGAAGGGATCACCCGCGACAGCGTCCTCACCTTGGCCCGCGACCTAGGGATCCCCACCCAAGAACGCCCTGTCGATAAGTCAGAGCTGTTCATCGCTGACGAGGCCTTCCTCACTGGCACCGCCGCCAAGATCACGCCCATCCGCCAGATCGAGCAGTACGTCCTGCCGTCGTCCCGCCCCATTACCGAGCAACTGCGGCAGAAGCTCACAGCCATCATGGAAAACCGGGATCCCGCCTATTCCCACTGGGTAAAGGTGATCCCTCTGAACTAAAGTCTTAGATTGCCATCTCCAGGCTGGCTAGATGCGATATAGATAGTTAGAGCTGGAGAGGGATCCCTTGCACGAGATTTCCATCACCTGGGCCGACTACCACCGCAAAATCGAAGAGCTGGCCGTCAAGGTTTACGAAAGCGGCTGGGAGTTTAACCAAATTGTCTGCATCGCCAAGGGCGGGCTGCGTATTGGCGACACTCTAGCCCGCCTATTCGATCTCCCTCTAGCAATTCTTGCCGCTTCTTCCTACTCCGGCCCTGGCAATCGCCAGCGAGGGCAGCTAATTTTCTCGCGGGATTTGGCCATGACCACCGCCAACCTGGGCAGCCACGTGTTGTTGGTGGACGACTTGGTCGATTCCGGCATGACCCTGAAGCGCTCTGTCCACTGGCTCAAGCACCACTACGGCTTTTACATCGAGGAAATCCGCACCGGCGTGCTCTGGTATAAAGCAGCCTCCATCTATCAACCGGATTACTATGTGGACTATTTGCCGGATAACCCTTGGATTCACCAGCCCTTCGAACCCTACGAGCAGATGACACCCCAGCAGCTGATGCAGTTGCTAGGCTCTTCCGGTTAGTCGAATTTGCTCAAATTGGTTTGCTCGCGGCGCCTGCAGTGTCTAACGTCAGTTGGACTTCTTGGCATGAGCTGTCTACTTACGATTGCCCACCCCCACTGCAAGCTCTGTTCCCCAGAAAAGTTGAATGACTTGCTCGTACAACAGAAACCACCCAGCCCTGGAAAGCTCCTTGCTCAACACAAGCAAAAGAGCAAAATTCGGATCCAACTTTCTAAACCGATATCATGTCTGCAACTTTTTCCAGATCTGAAGGATGAATCGCAATAATGTTTAGAGCAGAAACTGGGTATTGCTGAGGTCTGACCCTAGTTAGCTTATTCAGGAAACGATTGTACGTATAAAACTCATAGCCTAAAGGCTCCAGTATTTTAGCTGTAGCAGTTCCGGTAACCTTGGAGACATGTCTGTTCTCGAAAATAATGATAGGGTGGCCGGCGGCAAGTAATTCTAGCCCACCGGAGACAACCTGCTCTTCTGCACCTTCTGCATCAATCTTGATGAGATCAATCTGGGGTTCACCTCTCGAGCGCCAGACAGAGTTCAGAGTAATGAGATTTACAACCTTTCCATCATTCGATACTTGTTCCGGCCTTTGCTTTGAATCGCCGATAGAGTTGAATACACTAGCTCTTTCTTCTTGTAACTGAACAGTGCCTTCATGATCCCCAGCGGCAGCTTCGATAAGGAAGACAACATCTTCTAAGGAGCTAGCACTTATTGTTTTTTGCATACACCGAACACAGGAAGCTGTAGGTTCAATTGCAATCACGCTTCCTGTAGGACCTACTCGATGCGCAGCAAGGAAAGTGTATACCCCAACATTTGCCCCTACGTCGATTACATTCATCCCTTGTCTTAAAAAGTGCTTGCAGAAGCTAATCTCATCCTCAAACCATTCTCCTTGAGCAAGTAAGACGCGGGTGACGATACTTGAAAACGAAGGTTCGAGGAATAACTTGCAATTTTCGTAGTCAAAGTAAAGATCGGGCTGCGCAGGGGAAGAAGCTGTTTTCACTTGAGGTACAACCTCCCACATTGCAATTTGCTTGACCAGACTTGCTTGTTGATGGGTTGGGTCAAGGCCAAGTATGTGGTTGACTGGTATTAGCCCTTCTATCTTTTTCTGCGAGAGAAGCTCAATCGCTACCGCCAGAGCTGCTTGTCTATCATCTGGGTTTATCGAATAAGCTAGGTTCCAAAATCGCATGGCTTCTGGGCTGTACACGACCCCAACGTGAGCAGCCATCCACTTGGCTAGATAGTATAGGTAACTGTATTTTGTATAAGCACCCGGATCCGCAGAACCTTCGCTTTCAACCCAGATAGGAACATCTGTCAACTGAGAAGGTTGCATACTTTGTGCTTCCGTGCATAGAAATTCTAGGAGAGCGTAGGCATCTTCAAAAGCGCGAGAGCGATCGCCCAATACCAATAGGGCATGGATTCGGTTTAGCCAACACGGAACATGATAGGGATCCCTTGCCAAGCCCCTTCGCCACAAAGACAGCGCTTCTTCCCAAGCGGATTGGTGCGTTGAAACCGAAGCATCAGCACTTAGGGATCGAATGAGCTGGATCCCAGCTTGATTCCATTCATCTGGAGTTGAGTACAAGTCGTTGGGGTGAAACGTATAAGTTTCGTGGGATTTACCTTCGAGAATGTGGAAGAAAGCAGCTTCCATGCTACGAGCGTGTTCTCTTGGATCCCAAATCACCGACCAACGGCGAGAATCCTTAATTTGCCTTTTGATCCGATTAATCCACTCTGGATCATTACCCAGTTGGATCCCGCGCTGGATAAACTCTTCTACCGACCAAGTAATGCAGTCTTCAAGACCAATATTTTTGAGCAGACTGTAGCTCATGCGGCCGTAGTAATGGCGACCTACCAAGGTGAGAACTGGCACGCCCATGTAGAGAGCTTCCATAGTGTGGGTTGCGCCTGTGTAGGGGAAGGTATCTAAAACCAGATCCACCAGAGCCAGTTGGCCGCGATGCTCTTCTGCTCTTCTGGTTCTAGCCAGGAACCGGACGCGATCTAAAACACCTAATTCTTTAGCTCTTTCTTGATAGTGTCTGATAATCGTAGCAATTTCCCCTGCGCCTTTGACAATGAGGACTCCATTGGGAACAGCCTTTAGAATTTGCAAGTGAGCATTGATAGAATCGTCAGTGCGCTTATAGGAGCTGGCCGCAGTAAGAAAGACGACGTCTCGCGTGCTTATTCTAAGCTCGGTTTCGAAGTTTATCTCATCGGCAGGGATAACGTCCAGATGCTCGACAGCGCAGTAGCTAGGCAAACGGATAATTTTCTCATGGTAATCGGCCTGAGCATCTCCGGGAAGAATATAGGGGTCGGCAAAGAAGTAATCAAACTCCGGCAGACCAACAGCATCTCCTCCCAGCCAACCAATCTGTATAGGGGCAGTTCGCAAAGCCGCTATAACGTTGGCATCCTGACTGGTAATGGAGTCCATGAAAACCATAATATCGATGCGATCCTCACGAGCTTTTGCAGCCACCTGGGGAGGTTTAACTTCTTCAGTAAAGAAGCGGAAGTAAAGGTTTTGATGTGAGCGAAACTTTTGATACATGTTGTCATAGCTAGCCACTTCTTCATTCTCTCGGCCTTGGTAGCAGTAGTAAGCAACATCTAACAGTTCACGAGATAAGTTTCGCAAAATGGCTTCGCTGAGAAAGCCTACTGAGTGTCGTTGGAAGCATTTGCCAAGAAAGCCAACTCGCAGTTTGCGACTGCTTGGGTTAGCTCTTTGATAGGCTTTCTGGTTCTTCTGCCAATACTCTGACCAGAGAAAATCTCGCTGGGAAGCCATTAGGCTTAGACAATCACTAAAGATCCTACCGGCAAGCTGCTGGTAATAACGAATTAGGGATCGATCATCAGTTAGGTAGCCCCAACAAACGCAAACCCGGAAGAGAACAACCTTAGCCGCAGTCAAGCTCTCAGGAAGATTTTCGTCACTTACTTCTAGAGAATTCAAGTCAATCAATGTCGATGAAAGAAGATCCATGATCTTCTGGATAGCAAAGTTTACACGTTCGGATCGGGCGGCGTAGATCAGCTTTCCTAAAGATTCTGCTAGAAGAGCTAGGCGTAGGGTAAAGTTCTCTTGCACCTGGGGGCTCTCGGCTGCTGTGAGAAGAGCTTCCCCCAAGGTGGAATAGCCATCGCTGGTAGAGTGCTCGAAAAGAGCAAAAGCTACTTTTTGGAAGAAGTCGTCGACCAGGTTCTCTATCGTCCACAAACCTTCATAGCGCCCCGCCTGCTCGGGATCTGCCGCATGAGCCAGTTGGGCTAGCAAAGCAGCAAATCCTGATTTTTGACTCCCCGGCAGATGAGCTTGTAAGGCTGTGGCCAGCTCAAAAAACAAATCCAAGTAGCCGTCATCCCAGAGTCGGGTGAGCAACTGGGTCAGGAGTGGCTCTTGGGTGATGTCCAAGGTCTCGTCGTCTTCCAGACTGGCCAGGCTCTCTAGCAAAGCCTGCCCGTAAAAGCCTACGGCCAGCTCGTCTTGAGCTTGCAAAGCCTGGAACAGCAAAATCTGAGTATTATCCCGCCGACTTGGTTCCAGCTCGAAGGCCATCTCCCGTAGCTTTAGGCAGACCTGGAGTCCCTGCTGTGGATCCTGCATGCGGCTATTTTCCAGACGGCCTGCGAGGGATAGTAATAGCTCCAAGACCTTCTCGCGGGGCAGGATCCTTGCCTTTACCAGGGGCGTGTAGGATTGGTAGGCGAGGCTTAGACGGTTGGAAATCAAAACTTGCTCCAGCGCCAAAAGGGTGATCGCTACTGGGTCAGACGGGGAAGCCCCTACATCCAACTGCAGGGGTGGGGAAAGGTCAAAGAAGCCCCACAAAAACTCTCGCCAAGCATCTGCATCTTGCTCTGAGTACAGGGCGGCCAGCCATTCTGCAAAGGCATCGGGAGACTGCTGAAACAGTTGCTTGGCTTTTAGGATCCGGGCTTGCAGCGCAGGGTTCATGGGTCGAAGGGAGAGCACTGATCTTAATCTGCCACGCTGAGACCGACTTGGCTAAACTACTGACTCTTTTCAGGCCCACCCCGTAAAGATCCGCAATTGTGCTCAGGGGCAGACTGTTATGAATCGCCCTCAAGCGGGGTAAGTTAGCACTAGCAGGTGAGCTGCACAGTTAACTCTCCAGTTTGTCAAAGGATCAAGTACCCATGAGCGCAAAATCTCGTCAGTCTCTGTTGCGGGCCAAACTGGCTCAGCAAATCCTCTCTAAAGCCAAGGGCTTTACTCTGATCGAGCTGTTGGTGGTGATTGTGATCGTGGGCGTGCTGTCTGCGATCGCTATTCCGCAGTTCTTGAACCAAGTCCGTCGTTCACGCGCTGCTGAGGGTCAAACAGCCTTGACGGCTGTCTCCCGTGCTTCCGAGGCTTACCGCCTTGACACGAGTGTCTACCCTGACTGGAAAAACATCAACCCCAACCAATGCAATAGAACTGCCAGGGCTAAACCTGACTACTGCGGGGTAAAGGGTGACAAGTTCCTGAATGACCCGTGGGTTGCAATTACCCCTATCTACAAAGAGCCTGTGTTTAAGAACGCACCTGGAAGCCAGACGGGTGTGAGGATCACAACGGAGGCTGACACTGGTAAAGGGCCTGCCTACGTCAACCTTGGCAACAAACCTATTAAGTGTGAGATTGGTCTTGGGGATCAAGCCACCGAAGTTCAGCAGAACAGTCAATACTTTGTGGGTCGCTCCTGCAACGTGTTTGACAGGGACTAGTCAATACCTTGTTGCAGATCGCTTCTGCGGCCTGCTTGGCTAACTTTATATGACTTGGTCATCTATTTGGCTCCCCATACCGGGGAGCTTTTTTAGTGTTCTATGATGTCGGGAGAGATTCCCAGCTCTGTAGTTTTGACGCAAGATGATCTAGCGGTTGGCGGGCTTGAGTTATTGCCTCTCCAGACAACCTCGACCCAGGATGTGGGCGGATTAAGGGGAAACTTTAAACTGCTTTGGGAAGTTCAGGGATGGAGGTCGATCAACCAAACCTTAAACTGATCAACAGAAACGCTCTCAAATACTACAGCTATCAAGAAGCCTGGAGACGCATAAAGCCGGCATAGGCAGAGGGATTTCTTTTGGAAGTGTGACCATCGTAGAAAGTATCATTACTGACCGCTTGACTTCTCACCTAGTCAAGGTTGAGAAGTTCATTCCTAGTGCCCAAAACTACTCGTTCTAATGTACCCGGATCCACCCCCAGTTTCGCAGTCTTTGGGCAAGGATTGCTACTCGCTTCGAGTTCATTGCTGAGCAGCCCCTGTGCAGAGAGCATGATCTCTGCTAGTTGCTCGCTGGTGAGGGAAGAGATCTTTTCTTGGACTTTCTCTTGGGCCAGCATTTTTGCACTCAGGACGAGTAGATTAAGCCATAGGTCAACTGGACAGAGTGGATACAGTCGCTAGCAACTGTGAAGGATAGTGAATGCGAGTGAGGATCCCCTTCTCTGTGAGGTTTTGGTTGATTGTGAAATCGTCATAAAGTATAAACTTTTGATAAATGTCTACCAGCTCGTTTGTATTTCCTAAGCAGTAGGCATCTCTTGAGAGCAGATGAAAGGGAACTCGAATGGGATTAGATTTTGAGCGCCACCAATAGTCAGGAAAGTTTCCCAGTTGGGCGTATTTTTTGTAGTAGTTCTGAAATCCGCAGTTTAAGTAGTGCAAAATAGAAGGGGATGATGTTACTAAGGTATGATCTTCTGGAATATCAAAGCTGTGTACGCTATTGGGCAAAAGAGTGAGATGGATCCGAGCTGCTGACTTTCCATTTTGATAAGCCAAAAAGTATTGGCTCTTACCGGAGATGCTCTGAAACTCAGCATAGAATCCGGGATCCAAAATAGCAGGGTTTTTCTTAAATAAAGTGACCTCGCGGAAGTAGTCTTCGATCTCAAACGCTTCAGGAGCTGCCTCGTAGTTTAAGAAGTGAACTTGCAGTATATCGTTATCTAGTTGGTCAAACCAGTCTAAAGTAAGCGCCTCGCCGAGATAGAAGAGCTCATCCCCATCAATATGAATAATCCAATCCATACCTTGCTCAAGAGCGAGTTGTATGGCGGTTTCTACATTAAGAATCTGGCGAGCCATGACCTCATAGCCAGCATGAGGGCCATACTTTGGGTAGAGAACATTTCCCAGTGCTTGTTGGACTTGCAAAGCTTCATCGTTGGGAATAGCCGTTACATTGGAAAACTTAAGTGCTACCTGAACAGCGAGATCCTCCGGATCGTCAAAGAAGATATAGATATGGGCGATTCCGAGAGCAAGGTGATAGCGAATGAACGACTCCAAGCACACCCCTGGATCCCGAACGGTGGTCACAATACAGACTCTGGCCATAGTGGAGCTGCAAGCCTTTTAGGTAAATTGCTTGGATCCTAGCCAAGTATTGACGGTAAAGCGACTATCGGCAAAGGCTTGACTATGACTAAATACCGGCAGGATCTCGTGCAAACAACTGCTGAGGAAGAAGACGATGCTATTGTTGGTCGGGATCACCTCATCGTAGGCTCCATAGAGAATTGGCGGATGGGGCTTTCGTCTTTGGGTGTCGTAGATGCGCAGCTCACCTCCTCGGTAAGGCTTTGGCTCTTTGTGGAAGTAGTACACGCAGCTCACCTGACGGAAGGCTGTTTGCAGGTAGGAATTATCGATGTGGGGGACGAAATAACAACTATCATAGCTGGCAATCATCTCCATCTCAAAGATTTGAATGTCGAAGTTCTCGATGCCTAGCTCAGCGAAAATCTGGGGAGCAACAGCCGCAATTTTTTCCCGCAGCAGGGCTCCATACTCCTGAAAGTGGGCAAAGTCCAGCCGCAGGGAGCGACGAAATTTTAGTGACTCGGCCTCGGTGTTGTTTTTACTATAGCTTCTGGAAGGAACAAACTTGTCCTGGTGGGTAATTGCATGCTGGAGAATGGCTTGGTTGATCTCTTGAGGCAGGAAGTTGTCCAGCTTGATGTATTTACAGGGGTAAAACCGGGTGGGTTCTGAAGGATCCGGCTGAGCAAAGGTGAGGGATACCGGGTTAGCAGACAGTAGTGATCCAGGGCCGATTGTTTGGATATAAGCAAGATCCTGTTCGGTTAAGACCTTGTGCTGGGGATCCCAAGTGAGGAGATGGATCCCTTGGCCTAGATTGGGCAAAATCTTCTGCAGGTGAAAACTGGGATCCACCCCCATCAAATCTAGGTTGGCTTGGGCTATGGCTCCGTAGCGGCAATGGTTAACTAAGTATAGGGCTAAGTCAGCCAAGTAATTCCGCAGTAGCAACGATCGAAGTAGATGGGTGCGATAATCGGTGAGCTCAGTCTGGAAGCAAACGCCAATCTGGGTCTCTGGGAACCAGTGCCATAGATCTGCTAGAAGGGCAGGAACAGAACCTTCCAAAAGTAGAACCCGTTCTTCTAATCCCAATTGAGAAATTTGAGTTTGGATATCTTCCGTGCTAATTGGCTTTTCGGATGAGTTCTGCAGAGGATCCCGCAGAATCACCGCCAGCTTTTCAGTATAGCGAAGCATTGCCTGCAGAATAGCTGCGGACTCTTCCCAGCCAATCTGGCAGAAGATCTGTTGGGCAGGGAGACGAGCTAAGGCCCAGTCCAATAGCTGGGTGAGACTCTGGGTTTGCTCCAGTTGTAAGGCAAGATCCTGTGCGAGGTCTTGGCGCTGCATGGAGAGGGATCCCTGACGTCTGCTCTAGCTTAATGTACCCGGATCCACCCCCAGTTCTCACAACTTTTAGGCCAGGCGCTCAGCCCTTTGCTGCTCCAGTTCAGCCTTGGCAGGCATCAGTTCCCCAGCGGCAGTGGCCCACAGAATCCAGGTGGCCTCCTACCCTCCCACTTCGCTGGGTACAGCCTCAAAACCTCGCTCGGCATGGGTGGTGGAGATGAGCAAGTCCATCTGGCACGTGTGCCGCCAGCTTTCCATGGGTATGCCATTGTCGTAGGAGAGCTCGTCTTGGGTAGGGGCCATCCAGGCAGGTAAACTGGATTCGGCTCTTGCAGACAGGGATCCATGGGGTTGCTTATAACCTATGCTCGGCTTATCGTTTTCCAGGGCAACAGAGATCCCTTGTTGTTGTGTCCAATCCTAGTAGCCTGTAGGATCTAGAAGAACCTGACGCTCAACTTGGGGAGTCGAGAAATGCAAGACATCAAGGCCAATGCTCCGCGAATTCTCCTCAATTGGCCAACTCCGCCAGACTATATCCCGCCCCCTCAGCTTTCACATCGGCAGGTCAGTCTTTGCCCCAAGAGGAGAGCCAGGGGCTTTGGACTAAACTTTGTCAATCTCTCTAAGGAATTGTTGGAGTGCCCAGAGGGAGACTATGACCTCTATGACTTTGTGCAGCAGTCTGAGCAAATTACAAATAAGGAGTTTGACCTAGTTATTGTTTGGACTTCCAGCTTTGACCAGAGTACAGCCTGTTAAGGGCTCAAGGGGTACAATAGCAGCACTTAGCAAACCAACTTTGGAAGGAGGATGGATTGATCAGTAGTAAAGAAGTCTTCAC